>NZ_BAAHFQ010000017.1:0-47498 GCF_054681715.1 Deferrisoma sp. | reverse complement strand
CTCCTTGTCCTTCCGGAGGATCGTGAACTCCCGCTCCCGGGTGCGGCCCTCCTTGTCGTAGATCACCATCTCGGCCCGGGCCATGCCGTCGTCCCCGGCGTAGTAGCTGGCCAGGTTGGCCTTGTGCACGATCTCGTCCACGGTGAGGGCCCCGGCAAGGGGGGCAACGAAAAGGGTCAGTGCGGCTGCGATCCAAACGCGCTTCATGGCGAACCTCCTGTCAGTTCGGTCGTCGGTCAACGGTCAACGGTCTTCGGTCGTTCTCAGGCCGCGGCCTTCTGCCCGAGCTCCCGGCGCTCCTTTCGGAACAGGGGGCCCCGGAGCACCTGGATCATGGCGGGCAGGATCACGAGGGTGGCCACGCCCGACACGGCCATGATGGTGGCCAGGAAGAAGCCCACGGTCTTGTAGGGCACCAGAGGCGCGAGAAGGAGCGGCAGGAACCCCACGGCGATCACGATGGCGTTTCGGGTGATGGCCCGGGTCGGGGCCATGGACATGAGGGTCGCCGTCTCGGCCCAGGAGCCGGTCTCGCGGAAGAGTTCCCGGGCCCGCTCGATGTAGTGGATGGCGAAGTCCACGCTCATGCCCAGGGTGAGGCTCGAGAGCACGGCCACCGGCATGTCGTAGTCCTTGCCCACGAGCCCGATGAGCCCGTAGATGAATGCGATCGTGACCGAGAGCGGGATCATCGACAGGAGCCCCCACAGCACCGACCGGAACAGGAACGCCATCATCACGAACACGATGGCGAAGCTCCCCAGGAGGCTCGAGAGCATGCCCTTCACCATCTTGTCCTGCCACACCACGTTGAGATACGTGAGCCCGGCCCAGGCGTGCTGGAGTGCCACGGGCGGCGGATTCTTCTCGAAGTACCGCTCCACCTCCCGGACCACGGCCTCCATGTCCTTGTTGTCCCCGCTCTTGAGCTGGAACCAGAGGTTCGTCTTCCGGAAGTCGGGGGTCACAAAGTGCCAGATGTCCTCCGGGTCGTGGCTCCCCTGGTACGAGAGGATCGTCTGGGCTACGGCGGCCGGCGTGTCGGGAATCCGGAGCGCCTCGGGTTTGCCCTCGAACAGCTCCATGTGGACCTTCTTCACGATGTCGGTGAGCCCGTTCGTCTTGCCCACGATGTGGTGCGTGGCGAGGTGCTTCTGGAAGGCCTCGATCCACCGGAGCACCTCGGGGTTCTTGAACGTGTGAAGGGCGGTGCGCTGGTCCTCGAGCCCTTCGGCGAGCACGTCCAGGGCGTCCAGCACCTCCACCTGGCCTTCCGGAACTTGGTCGTAGAGCCGGTTGAGTTCATCGGCCAGGGCTTCCACCACCCGCACGGGGCTCGGCCGCTCGGCCTTGGCCTCCTCGGCCTCCAGTTCCGCGAGTTTCCGGCGGAGCTTCATCACGGTCTCCCGGACGGCCTCGCTCTCGGCCGCCTCGGTTTCCTCGGCCAGGAACCGGTACACCGGCGCCAGGGAGGCCTTGAGGCTCTCGGCCGTGCCCGGCGCCTCGAGCACCAGGTAGGCCTCGTAGGTGCCGCCGAAGTGGCGGTTCAACACCTCATCGGCCACCCGGATGGGATGGCTTTTCGTAAACCATTTGACCGGGTTGTCGTTGATCTGGATCCGACTGATCCCGTAGGCCGAGATGGCGAGGATCACGCCGGTGAGGCCGAGCCACAGCTTCGCCCGTTGCCGGGTGATCCGGCCGCCCCACACCAGCAATCGAGCCAGCGGCGAGTGCCCCTCGTCCTCCTCCCCGTGGGCCGTGGCCCCGAAGTTCTCGAGCTTGCGCTCCGGGATGAAGAGGAGGATGTAGGCGGGGACCACCGTCACGGTGAACAGCCACGCCATGCCCACCCCGAGGGCCACGAACAGCCCGAACACCTGCACCGGCGGGATCGGCGTGAGCGCGAGGCTCGCGAACCCGGCCGCGGTGGTGAGGCTCGTGTAGAGCATGGGCATGAAGAGTTCGTCCATCACCACGTAAAGGGTTTGCTTGCGGTCCTTGTAGAGTTGGTACCGGTCGAAAAACACCGAGAGGATGTGCACCGAGTCCACGACCGAGATCGGCATGAGGAAGATCGGGATCATGGAGCTCATGATGTGCACGGTGTGTCCGGTGCTGATCAGCGCCCCCATGGTGAAGATCACCGTCAGCATGGCGACCACCATGGGCGAGACCACGAGCACGAGCTTCCGGAAGAAGAAGAGCATCAGGAGAAACACGATCAGGCCGGCGAGCGGCGCGGAGATGGCCATCTGCTTGAACATCTCCACCCCGAAGGTGTCCTCGGCCACCGGCAGGCCCGTGAAATGATACTCCTCAGCACCGGGGGGTTCGGCCGCGATGAGCTCTTGGATCTCCTCGCTCACCCGGTGGGCGATGCTCTTCTTCTCGATCGGCACGTAGATCGCGAGCGCCTTGCCGTCCTCGCTCACCAGGGTGCCGTAGAGGAGCGGGTTCGCCATGGCCCGGTCCCGGATGTGGAGCGCCTCGTCCCGGTCCTTCGGGGGCCGCTCCATGAGGTATTTGAACCGCACCGACCCCAACCCGGCCTGCAGGATGTCGTCCACCGTGCTCGGGGCCATGAGGTCGGAGGTGACCACCCCGTCGATCCGCTTGATCCCCTCGGTGATCCGGTAGACCTTGCCCAGGGTTTCGGGGTTGAACACCCCGTCGGGATCCTCCTCGTTCACCACCCCCAGCACGATCATGTCCGACAGGGCGAACTCGCGCTTCACCTGGTTGTGGAACACCCGGACCCATTCCTGCTCGCTCAGCATGTTCTCGGGGTCGGTGTCCACGCGGATCGTGTGGACCCGCACCAGGGCGGTGGCGGTCACGAGCACCGAGAGGAACACGACCCATTTCGGGTGGTTCACGGCGAACTGGGTGATCTTGCGGCCCATGGAAGCTCCTCCTCCAACGAAGTCGATGTGCCGGTTCGGGTTGTGCGCCCGGTTGGATGCAGGCCCGGCCGAAAGGATACAGGGCGGGAAACATACGTCGGATTCCGGGAATTGCAACCGGGCCTAAAGTTCCCGGGGGCCCGTGCCGAACCGAGACGAGATCGGCGAGGAGCGGGGGAGGGGGAGGACGGCGCATGGAGGCGGGACGCGTGGCGAAGATCCTGTGGTCGACGGCGGAGGCGGGGCCCGGTGGGTTCCCGGGGGGGGCGTACCGGGTGGAGGTGGAACCGGACCCCCTGCTTGTGATCGAGCGGGTCGAGGCGGCCCGGGCGGCCGACGACCCCTACGCCGTGTGCTTCGCGGCCTGGGGCCTGGGCCGGTGGGGCCGGGAGGAGGTGGCCGACCTGTTCCGCGCCGCGCCGGACCTCTTCCTGGTGCTCGAGGGGCCGGCCGAGGACCTCCCGGGCCTCGACGACCTGGGGGCCTGGGCCCGGCCCGACCACTGCCTGACGCTTCCGCTTCCCGCCCCGCCGGCGCTCCGGCGCTCCCTGGCCGAGCACCTGGCGGCCCGGTGGGTCCAGGAGGAGGCCGACCGCAGGCGGGTGGCCCTCCTGGAAACCGAGGCCCGCCGCGACCGGGCCCGGCGCCGGAGCCACGAGCAGCGGCTCCAGGTGCTCTACGGCATCGTGGAGAAGCTCCACGGCTCCGAGAGCCTCGAGGAGGCCCTCCACGTGGCCCTCGGGGAGATGAGCCGGTTTTTGGGAGCCACCACCGGGTCGCTGCTGCTCCTCGAGGGGGACGACCGGCTGCGGGTGGTCGAGGCCGTGGGGCCGAGCCGCCAGAAGATCCGGGGCATCGAGGTGCCGCTGGCGGAAAGCCGGGTGGCCCGCCACGCCCTGGCCGAGGGAAAGCCCATCCTGGTCGAGGACATCCGGGACAACGACCGGTTCCACGACGCGGCGGACGGTGTGCGGTACCGCCCCCGCTCGTTTCTGAGCGTGCCGCTCTTCGCCGACGGGGTGCCCCTGGGGGTCCTGAACTTCGGGGGTGACGACCCGGTGCGCCGGTTCGGCCCCCACGACGAGCGGCTCGTGGTGACCCTGGGGCGCCAGGTGGCCGTGGCGGTGGAGAAGGCCCAACTCCTGGACGGGCTGCGGCGCACGGTGACCGAGTCGATCCGGGCGCTCGCCGGGGCCATCGAGGCCAAGGATCCCTACACCCGGGGCCACTCCGACCGGGTGACCCACTATACCCGGCTGATCGCGAAGGCCCTGGGCCTCGCGCCCGACGAGGTGGACGTGGTGGTACGGGCCGCGGTGCTCCACGACGTGGGGAAGATCGGGGTGCCGAGCGCCGTCCTGAACAAGCCCGCCCGGCTCGACGAAGACGAGTTCCGGCTGATCCAGCGTCACCCGCTGGTGGGCACGGAGATCGTCCGGGAGATCCGGGCCATGGGGGAGACGCTGTCCATCATCCGGCACCACCACGAACGCGTGGACGGCCGGGGCTACCCCGACGGCCTGGCGGGCGAGGGGATCCCCCTGGGGGCCCGAATCCTGGCCGTGGCCGACACCTTCGACGCCATGACCTCCGACCGGCCCTACCGCAAGGGGCTCCCCAACGAGGTGGCCTATGAGGAGATCGAGCGCTGCTCGGGGATCCAGTTCGACCCCGAGGTGGCCCGGGTGTTCCTTGACCACGCCCCCTCGTGGCCCGACCTGGAGCCCGCCGCGCCCCCTGCCGAGGCAGCGACGGGATAATACCAAGTTGCGTTCAAACAGACACCCATCCCAGGCCGAATCAGGAAACGGCAATCGGGTATAAAAGGGGCTCCGGGCGGGCTCAGCCGGGTCGCCGGAGCACTAGGGCGGCCCACTCCCCCTCGGTTTCCTGCCGGACGGGTTCGAGCCCCTGTGCGCCGTACACCCGCGCTGCCGAAGCGGTCTCGGTGGTGAGGAGGCCCGACAGGATCAGGGTGCCCCCCCCTGGGGCCACCCGGCGGCCGAGTTCCGGGGCGAGGCCCAGGAGCACCTGGTAGAGGATGTTGGCCACCACGAGCGGATAGGCGCCCCGGAGGCTCCGAAGATCCCCGCACACCACCCGCAGCCGTTCCACCACGGCGTTCGCCCGGGCGTTCTCCCGGGTCGCCTCGGCGGCCAGGGGGTCGATGTCCAGGGCCACGGCGCGGCGCGCCCCCAGCAACAGGGCCCCGATCGAGAGGATCCCCGACCCGCAGCCCACGTCCAGCAGGTCGGCCCCGGGCCTCGCCGCCAGTTCCTCGTCCAGGAGCCGAAGGCACAGCCGGGTCGTCTCGTGGGTGCCGGTGCCGAAGGCCCGGCCCGGGTCGAGCCGGATCACCCGCACCGCCCCGAGTTCCGGCGGCCAGGTTTCCCACGAAGGGCACACCCCCAGCCGGGCCGAAACCCGGCTGGGCTTGTAAAAGGCCTTCCAGCGGTCCCGCCACCCCTCCTCGGGCTCGTCGTCCCACCGCCAGCCCACCGGCGCCCCCAGATCCAGGGCGTAGCGCTCGATCCGCGCCTGCACCCGTCCGCGCTCCCCGGCGGGGAACCAGGCGACGAGGGCCTCGCCCTCCTCCGCGGTCCCGGGGGCACCCCAGTCCACGAGGAGGGCGCCGAGGGCCTCCCGCACCTCGGCGGGGGCCGACACGGTCAGCCGCAGCCAGGGGTCCGTCGCGGTCATTTCGGGGCGGTCAGGCATCCGGGAGGCGGTCCAGGACCTCGGCCGCCCGGCGGATGGCGTCGAAGATGAGGGTCGAGCTGATGGTGGCCTGGGTCACGGCGTCCACCGCCTCGTCGAAGGTGAGATCCCGCATGGACCGGCCCACGAGCCGGGCCTCGATCGCCCGGCGGTCGGCCTCGGTCCAGGGCGCGTTACCATACTTGTACACCCGCACCGGGTCCACCCCCCGGATCGTGCCGTTCCGGGTGAAGGCGAAGAAAAAGTCCACCCCGTGGCAGATGGCGCACACGGCCTCGCGGCTCCGGGCCAGGGCGTAAAGATCCAGGGGGCCCCGGGGGCCCACGGCCCGAAAGAGGGGCAAGTCCGCGCCTTCCACCGGCTCTGCCGCCACGTCGGTTCCGGCCACCCGGCTCAGGAACGCGGCGGCCAGGCTTCGAAGTTCCTCGGGGTCCTGAAACGCGGCCAGGGGCGGGGTGGGGTTGGGCACGGGCTCCGGCGGGAGGTCCGGGTGGGTGCCGTCGAGGAAGCTCCGGGCCTCGGCCAGGAGCCATTGGGCGTCGTGGATCCCGAAATGGGAGTCGCCGAACGCCCAGTTGCCGTTGCGGCGGACGCAGAACACGGTGAACGGGGTGCGGCCCGGGCGGCCGAGCTTCGACCACTCGTCGAACCGGGGATCGGCCGAGATGGGAAACGTGAGCCCGCGTTTCTTCCGGAACCGGGGCAGGTACCGCAGTTGATTCCCGGCGCCCACGGCCAAGAGCCGCACCCGGCCCCAGAGGCCCTGGTCCCGTAGGGCGCGGTAAAACCTCTCGACGTGCCGGACCTGGGTCTGGCAGGGCACGCAGCTCTTGTTGAAGAACTCGATCACGAGGAGTTCCCCGCCGATGTCCCCGATCGCGACGGGGCCGGCGCGCCGGTCGAGCCCGAGCGCCTCGTAGTCGCCGGGCTCGAGGAGCGCCTCGAACCGCAGTTCCGGCATGGGGTCGCCGGGCCGCAGGGTCACGTTCTCGGTGAGGGCCCGAGCGGGCGGGGTGGCGGCTAGGAGCACCACTAGGGCGGTCAGGATCACGCGCATGGGACGCCTCCGTGCAAGCGGCACGGGGCCCTGGGGAAGCAAGGCGTGTGCCACGGGCGTCCCTTCCGGAAGGCGGGGAACCGCGCGCTGCCCCGGGGGAGGGGATGGAGACGGGGTGGGGGATATCGCGCAGCGTCACAGCCCGGGGGCGCGCAACCGCTCCCAGGCCCACCGGCCCAGGAGCACGGCCTCGGCGGCGTCGGGTTTGAGGGGCGTGGGCGGTGCCGCGCCGGCCTCCCGGGCGAAGCGTTGGGCCGCGGCCAGGGCGTGGCGCTTGGCCTCGGCGCCGGAGCGGCGCTGGCGGGGCAAGAGCATCTCGGCCCGCCACTGGTCGGCCTGGGTCACGAGCACCCCGAGCCCCCGGCGGCGGGCCTCGGTTTCCCAGAGGTCCCGGAGGGGCCCCCCGCCCTCCAGGACCACCCAGGCGAGATCGGGCAACTCGGCGAGCCAGCCCCGCACGGCCCGACGGAGCCGGGTACGGTCGGGCAGGTGCCGGGTGCGGGCCCAGAGCAGCCGGCCGTCGGCCGTGAACAGGGCGAGGCCCGTGGTGAGCCCCAGATCCACGGCGAGGAGCCAGGAAAGGGGGACTCCCCCCTTCGTTCTCCCGGCGGTGGGGGGAGATTCCCCGTGGGACGATCGAGAGTCGATCGACGAACGGTCAGCCATATTTCGGCCGTCAAACGGGCCCGCCCAGGGAATGGGGCATGCTGGAGCGGCGGACCTCGTTTCTCCAACGGTCAGATACTAACACCAACGGAAGCATTGTCAGATCCCCGTCGTTGCTACGGAAATCGGCGGGTGGGGGGCTGGTGGACAGCCGGGTGCCGCACTCACGCCCGGCCGGAACCAGCCCCCCCACCCGCCGCGGGCAATCCCTCTCAAAATTGCGATCGCGCGGGGCAGAAGCAAATCCCCCGGCCGGTGTGATCGCCTCCCCGCGCCCGGGTTCCAGGGAATCAGGCGGCTTGCTGTTCGACCGGCGGCAGGGGGAGTCGCACGCGGAAGGTGGTTCCCTGCCCCACGGCGCTCTCCACATCAATGGTACCGCCGTGGTTTCGGACGATCCCGTAGGAAACCGAAAGCCCCAGCCCGGTGCCTCCGGACTCTTTTGTGGTGAAGAAGGGGTCAAAAATCCTCGGCAGGTTTTCCTCCGGGATTCCCACACCGGTGTCGTGTATGGCTACCTCCACGAAATCGTTTGCTCGCAGAGCCTCCACGAAAAGGTCCCCAACGCCCTCCATCGCCTGGGCCGCGTTCAAGATCAGATTGAAAAACACCTGCTGCAACTGATTTGCGTCTACCATCACCTCCGGGAGGTCCGGTGCGTACGCTCGTCGGACCCGCACGTTGTGAAAAATGGCCTGTCCTTCAAAAAGCCGCAATGTCTGGTCGAGAAGTTTAGGCAGGGCGCAGGGGCGCTTCTCGGGCACGCTCTCCCTGGAGAAGTCCAGCAATCCCTTGACGATTCGCGCGCACCGGTGGGTTTCGCCCAGGATCTGCTCTAGGTCCTCCCGGATCCCAGGATCCACATGGTCGTTGTCCCGAAGTTCATCCCGGAGGAGGGAGGTCATAACCAAGATCCCCGTCAGGGGATTGTTGATCTCGTGCGCGATTCCGGCGACGAGCTCCCCCAGCGCGGCGAGTTTCTCGGCCCGCACCAGTTGGGATTGCATGTTTCGAATCTCCGCCGTGCGTTCCTTCACCCGTCGTTCCAGTTCTTGCGTCCAGGATTCGATCTGTTCTCTTGCGACCCTGAGTTTCTCGGTCATGTCGTTGAACGCGCGGGCCAGATCTCCGATTTCGTCCTTGGCGCCGGCTGGTATTTTGTGATGGAAATCGAGGTTGGCGACCCGGCGAGTGTGTTCGAGGATCTCGCTGACCCTGCGGCTTACGAGTCGCTGGACGAGCAAGGTGAGGGAACCCGCGAGCGCAAAAAGCATGACAAGGCTCGTTAAGATAAGGCGCTGTGTGTAGGCCGCTGTCTGCGCCAGTACCCTGTCCAATGAGACCACCGTGTCTAAGACGCCCAAAACCCTTTGCCCGTCGGGATGTACGTGACAGTCGGCCGAGGAGCACTGCGGGTTGTTGTAAATTGCCTTTGTGATGCCCATCACTTCGATGCCGTCAGGCCCCTGGAAGACCCGACTTCGGTTCATGGGGGGGGCATCGGCGAGCGGAATTTCGGACGAGTGACACACGTCGCAAGCGGCCGCAGATTTATCCAGGTACGAGCCGATTTCGTCTGCCATGGTGGAAAAGATGATGCGCCCCTCTTTGTCGATCAACCGGATCGTGCGGATTTCTTTGTGGTTTCCAGCCTCTTGGATCAACCGGTATACGCGTTCCCTGTTGTCTTGCAACATATCATAATGAGTTGTGCGAACGATGGTTTCGCTAACGTTGTCTGCGGCTGCAACGGCTTCTTCCATGAGCAGTTGCCGAATGGACCGGACCTTGAGGTAATAGAACGGTATGGTCGTGACAACGATTGCCGCGCTGATACCAATCGTCAGCTTGGAGGTCAGAGTCATCGGGTCGCTTCCGGCGAGGCCGCGTCCGATGCGCGGGCGTCTCGAAGGGAAATCCCCAACTTCCGCATCATGGCGTGGAAGTTGGGTCGGAGGATCCCGGTTTCCCGTGCAGCTTGACTGACGTTCCAGTTGTTCCGCTTCAGGGCTTCGAGAACGAAGGCGCGCTCCACCTCCTCCACGGCGCGTTCCCTCGCCCTTCGCTTCGCCTCCTTCAACTCTTCCACCGACTGGGGCGGGCCGATGTCGCCCGAAGGGGCACTTTTCGGTTCGTTCAATTCCAGGTCTTCCCGGCGGATCCGATCTCCCGGGCACAGCACGACCGCCCGCTCCACCAGGTTTTCGAGTTCCCGAACGTTACCCGGAAACGAGTAGGCAGTTAGGGCGGCAAGGGCGTCCGGATAGAACCCTTGGATTTCTTTCCCCAGCTCCGCCGCGTAGCGCTCCGCGAAGATCTGGGCGAGCAGTTCCACGTCTCCTTCCCGCTCGCGCAGGGGCGGCAAACGGATGGGGATCACGTTCAGACGAAAATAGAGGTCCTCGCGGAACTTCCCCTGCTGGACCAGTTGTTTGAGGTCCTGGTTTGTCGCGGCCACGAGTCGGACGTCGAAGGGGACGGGGGCGGTGGCGCCGATGGGGATGATCTTGCGTTCCTGAAGGGCTCGGAGGAGTTTTGCCTGGACCGTGAGGCTGATGTTCGACACCTCGTCCAGAAACAACGTGCCGCCGTCGGCTACCTTAAGGAGCCCCACCTTGGTGCGGATCGCGCCGGTAAACGAGCCCTTTACGTGTCCGAACAGTTCGCTTTCGAGGAGGGTCTCCACGAGGGCGGTGCAATCCACCGCCACAAAGGGACCCTTCGCCCGGGGACTGGCCTCGTGGATCGCCCGGGCCACCAACTCTTTGCCCGTCCCGCTTTCCCCCGTAATCAAAACGGTCGCGTCCGCGGCGGCCACCTGAACAATCCTCTGATAGACCTCCAGCATGGCGGCGCTGCGCCCCAGGATCGGGCCGTGGCCGAGGGAGTCGGGAGGCAGCGTGGGTGCTGGGGTGTCGGGTTCTGCCTCGGGGGACTCTAGCGCGGCCCGAACCTTTTCCCGGATCGATTCCGGGGTGAAGGGTTTGGCCAGGTAATCGAGCGCTCCCTCTTTCATCGCCTCGACCGCGGTCTCCACCGTGGCGTACCCGGTGATCACAATCACGCGGGCCCGCGGCTGGAGGATGCGGATCGCCTTGAGCACCTCCAAACCGCTCATCCCGGGCATCTTTAGGTCGGTTAGGACCACATCGAAGGGGACCTCCTGCACGCGTTGCAGTGCCTCGGCCCCGGAGGCGGCAACCTCCACCTCGTACGCCGGCCCCCTGAACACTTTGCGAAGGCTTCTCCGAACAATGGGCTCGTCGTCGACGACAAGGATCCGGTACGCCATGGGTCCTCCTCCCCTCTTGAAGCAAAAAAATCGCAACGGAAAGCCCGGCAGCTTGTTCTGTGTTGCACAATCTTGAGCCAATAAAGCGCGCGTCCAAGGGGGTGTCAAGGTTTTCATGTGAATTCTGCGTGAATGAATTGCCGAGAGATAACCTCGGTATTCACGCGGTCCGGGCGAGGCGTTGCGTCCGAACATGTTGGAAACACCAACCTTTCTTGGTTCTCAAACGGACCGGACGGATCGGAGCCGGGTGGGGCGGTGTATACCAAACCTGTACACCCTGGAGGCGCCCGCGTCCGAAAGATTCGGGGGGGTTGGATAAAATAATGAGCCATAACAGCTAATTAAGGAAATATCGGACGCGGCGGACGGATGCTGTGCGAGTTGGCACATACCGTGCACTCTCCGGGGGCGAACGCGGTCGGAAAGCGAAGGCCGGCGAAGGCCGGGAAAAGGAGGGACGCCATGAACACGAAGAGGATGCTTTGGGCGCTGGTTGGAACGGTGGTGGAAGGCGCGTGGGCGGTGGCGTTCGCGGCGGGGGGCGGGGCAGGGGGAGGCGGGGTGAGTTGGTTGACCGTGGCGTTTCTGGCCTTCGGCGGGCTGGTCGTTCTCACCCAGGCACTGCCGGCCGTCCTGATGGTGGCCGGGATGGTCCGCGGGTTAATCGCCGAACCCCGCGAGGAAGCAGGTCCCGCGCGGTGAATCGCCCCCGTTCCCCGGGGGCGGAAAGGAGAGGGACATGCGAGGCGTAATCGTGGCGGACGGCGACCCGGAAGCCCGGGTGCGATTGGTGACCCAGTTGCGGTCCGAAGGCTGTTCGGTGTTCGCGACCGACTCGGCGGCGGAGGCGGTTGCGGCGGTTCTGAGGGGAGAGGGCCCCGTGGTGGTTGTGGGATCCCGGGTGGCGGGCATGAGCGTCGTGGAGTTGTTGGGAATTTTGGAGCGGTGCAAACGCCCCTTACGGGTCATCGTGGCCACCGAGGAGACACGAATACCCGCGCTGCGGCGCATCCGGCAGGAGCGGGTGTTCTACATGCTGGCCAAGCCGTTGGAAGCCGACGACGGGGCGGAGATCCGGCAGGCGGTACGGTGCGCGCTGGCCTCGGTGGACACGGAGACCCGGCGAAGGGGTAACGAGGAACAGGTCGGTATGCTTCTCGACCCTGTCTTGTTGAGGTCCGGCTGAAGAGCCTTGTTTCGGCCTTTGGTGTCGGTGGGGAAGGGACTTCGCGAAGTGTTTTTCAACAGCGGTGCGCCGAGGGCGCACGGAAGGAGGCGACCATGTGGCGGGCGATCCGAACGACGGCGGCAGCGGCTCTTGTTCCGGTGGCTTGGGTGACAACGGCGGTGGCGGCCACGCCCGGGGTCCGCGAGGACCGAAGCGGTCTTCTGGTCTGGGCATTTTTCGGGGTATGCGCCGTGATCGTGGCGGCCCAGCTCATCCCGGCGATCCTCATGCTGATCGGTGCGGCCAAGGGCGTTGCCCAGGGCCTCACGGAAAAGCACCCGGCGACGGAGGAGGAAACGGTCGGACGTTGAGCAAGAGAACAGGCCGGTGGGACCACGGATCTCGCGCCCGCCGGCCTGCCTCGTTCCGGGATCAAGCGGCGTCGCCCCTTGGGGCACGCCCTATGGGGGTGGGAGGAGAAGCCAGAACGAATCTGCGACTCGTTTTCTTGGCGGTTGTTCGAACGCCGAGCGTTTCGGCGAAAGCAAAGGAGAAGGCCATGACAACTCGGCTGGCATCGAAGGGGCGCACGGCTGCGTGGGTTTTCGCCCTGGCGCTGTGCTGGGCGCCCGTGGCGGGCCTCGGGTGGGAGGCGGAAGACTGTGTCGACTGCCACGGGGATCGGACCATCGTGGAGGGTGGGAATCCCCGCCTTTTCGTGAATGTGGAAACCTTTGAACGGACTGCGCATGCGGAGGTGGGCTGTCCTTCGTGTCACGACGGGGTCACGGAAGACCATCCGGACGACGGCATCCGGCCCGGCCGGGTGCAGTGCGGGGAGTGCCACGCCGACGCGGACGGGGAATACCAGACAAGCGTGCACCGGGACCACGCAGCATGCACCGATTGCCACGACCCGCACCGGGTGACGTCGCTTGCGGGGACGCTGGCCATGGAGATGAACGACGCCTGCCGGGAGTGTCACGATCTCGACGGTGTGCTCGGCACCCATTCGCCCTGGTTGGCCCAGGCCGAACTACACCTCGTGCGAGTCCCGTGCATCACCTGCCACACCGGGTCCCGGGCTTACACCATCAGCTTCTATGTGGTCCGGAGGGGGCGGGTTTCCTTGGAACCCGGGGAATGGAGGCGGCTGGTGGAGGCGCCTGAGGTCGCGTTGGTAACGGGAATCCCCGGGCCGAGTCAGGCCGTTGACCGGGACGGAGACGGTGTTGTTTCGGTCCTTGAACTCGTGGAGTTCAACCGCCGGTGCCGGAAGGCCGGGTTGGCGTTGTGGGCCATGCTCACTCCGGAACGGGCGAGTCACCGGTTCGATATCCTCGACGATCGGTGGGACTGTACGTTCTGCCACGTTAAGGGGCGGGACGCGGCCCAGAAGAGCGCTCTGGTTCTGCCCGAGAGAGGCGGCTTCGTTCGGCTGCCGATCGAGCCCGGTGCCATCCTCGAGGCGATTTACGGGAGCCCGGATTTCCACATGGCCGGGGTGACCCGATCGCCGGTTCTCACCCGGCTGGGCCTTTTTATCGTTGCGGCGGGGGGCGCGTTCGTGCTGGCCCACGGGTCGCTTCGTCTCGTTACCCGCGGCCGCCGCAAAAGGGAGGAGGGCTGATCATGAACTCCAAGCATCGCGTGTACCTGACCCCCGCGCCCGTTCGGGTGTGGCACTGGCTGAACGCCTTTGGAATCCTCGTGCTGTGCGTTACCGGGGCCGAGATCCGGTTTCCCGACATTGTTAGCGTGTTCGGTGACTATCGGGCCGTGGTCCGACTCCACGACGCCGCCGGGGTGGTCGTGGCGCTGTCCTACACCATTTGGTTCGTCTACTACGCCGTGGTCGCCCGCCGGTTGGTGCGGCTGTACGTGCCGACGAAGCGGGAACTCCTGTGGGGGCTGCCGCGGCAGGCGGCGTATTACTTTTATCATTACTTCCGGGGGACTGCCCCCAACCCCCACCGCCCCGGGCCCAACGACAAGTTCAACCCATTGCAAAAATGTGCCTATCTCGTGGTCATGTTCATCCTCACGCCGCTGGTCATTGTGAGCGGCCTTCTGCTCCTGAATGTGGCCCCCCTGCGGGCCTGGGTGACCTCGGTGGGTGGGTTGCGATTCTTGGTGGAGTGCCATTGGCTTTTGGCCTGCATGTTTTTTGCCTTCGTGCTCGTCCATGTGTATCTCGCCACGATGGGGCACACGCCGGTTGCCCATATCGAGGCGATGTGGACCGGCTGGGAGGAGCACCCGGCCCACGACGCTACGGAGGCTGCGTAGCCCGTCGGGGCAACGGGAAAGCGAGGTGATCTCATGGCACGCACGATGTCCTTGCGGGCGTTGATTCCCATTGTGGTTGCCGTGGGGGGGTTGGTCGCGGTGTGCTCCCTGTTGCTGTACTCTGGAATCCGGGCGGATCTGATGAAGGGGTACGTCTTGCACGCGACCGAAACGGCCCAGTTGATCGTCAGGTCCGCGAAGGACGCCATGCTCAAGGACGACCGGGAGTCGCTTCAGAAGATCGTGGCGAACGTCGGGGAGGAGCAAACCGTCGAGCACCTCAAAATCTTCAACAAGAAGGGGGTCATTGTGTTCTCGAATCGGACGTCCGAGGTGGGGGGCATCGTGGACAAGTCCTCGGACGGGTGCGCGATGTGCCACGCCTCGGACGTGCCGCTCGAGCGAGTCGGCCTGATGGAGCAGGCTCGGGAGTATGTGAATCGGCAGGGGGAGCCGGTGCTGGCCATCACCGTTCCCATCTATAACGAACCCGGTTGCTGGAATGGGGCGTGTCACCGCCACCCGCCCGACCAGAACGTGTTGGGCACCCTGGATATTGGTCTTTCCACGGCGGCCCTCCAGGAACAGCTCGGCACCCTGAGGCACCGCCTCATCGGGTTTGCCGTGATGGTCACCGTGTTGTGTGCGGCGGGGGTGGCCGCCCTCCTCCTCCTCACCGTGATCGCTCCAGTGCGACGGTTGGCGAAGCAAGCGCAGGCCGTCCTCCGGTTGCGGGGTCGAGCGGACCTTCCGGGCGGGGAGTTGGAGGTGCTCTCCGAGGCCTTGCGCTTGTTGGAGTCTGGGGGGCAAGGCGGCCGGCCCGGCGGGTAGGGGGGCTCTGGGTTCAGCGGGCCCTTCGGCCCGCCGGGCCGCCCCACCCGCGCCGGGGCATCGGTTCAACGGTGGGAGTGACCGACGGAGCGCCGGGACATGACGAAGGGACGCCGGGGATCAAAGCGGCAAGGGGGAACCCCTCGGGGCCGGCTTCCCGGGCTGGTGGGGAGCGACAGGCCGGAGTGGGGGCTCTGGCCCATGGTTCTCTTTGTCGCTCTGTGTCTATGGGTGAGGCGCGGATGCCCCGGGGTTCCCGACTGGGTGCGCGGGTTGCTCGAGACCCTCGGTCCGCCGCCTCCCGTGGCGTGGATCGACGCGGTGTTCGTGTTGTACGCCTTCTCTGCCATGGTACTGAGTCTGACCCGAATGGCCCGCCCCGACCGACCCGGAACGGGCTTCCAGCACCTCGGGTATCTGGCAGGGTTTTTTCTCTTCTACGGGGCTGCGGGAGCGCTCCGCGACCACTACTGGGCCCTGCTGGTGGGAGGGTTGGTGATTCTCTCGTTGGAGGCCTACCGGCACTGGCTTTTCCTTCTGGAGGGCAACCAGGAGGGGAAACCCTAACGAGGTGCCCACTCCTTCGCAGGTGGGAGGCGCCCTCGCGCGGGCAAAATCGCCCCTCCCGCCCGGCGTACTCGTTCGTGGGTCTTTGTGCCCAGGGCGATTCCGGATTCCCCAGAGGGCCGTGCGCGACCTTCGAACGCTAGGCGGGGATCGCCAGTCCCTCGAACGAGGCCACGGCCACCCGCAACGCCTCGGGTACCCGGCGCACCTGCCGGGTGGGGTAGTGGAAGATCACGAGCGGGGTTTCGCCCTCGGCCGTCAGGGTTCCGGAGCGCTCGATCCGGTACTCCATCCGCAGGCCCGAGCGGCGGAGTTCGGTCACCCGCACCCCGATCTCGAGTTCGTCCCCCAGGAACATCTCGGCCCGGTACCGCACGTGGGCCTCGGGGATGATGAGGGCGCACCCCTCGCCCACGTCCATTTCGGAGAAGGGCCCCAGGTTCGCCAGGTAGGCGATCCGGGCGTCCTGGAAGTAGTAGAGCACCGCCGCGTACGACACGTGGCCGCCGTAGTTGATGTCCTGGATCCGGGGGCGGTAGGAGAGGGTGAAGCGAAAGCCGTCCATCGGTTCTCCGCTAGGATGCTGGGACGCTAGGAGGCTATTAACCCGGCGTCAATACAGGCGCGCAAGGAGATCGCGAGGGCATGGGGCCTGCTTCCGGCCGTGCGTGAGTGCGGCATCCGGCTTACGCTGCATCCGGCACTCAGCCGGATGGATGGAACCATTCGGGAACTCTGGGCGTTTTCGTCAGTCCGCTTGGCCGGAAGAGTCCCAGTCGTTGGCTGAGTGCCGGATGCAGCGACTGTAGGAGCCACGCCCGGCGCTCCAGCAGGCCCCATGCCCCCGGCCGTGGCTATTTAGCCGCCGGAGTAATAGAAGGCTAAAATCCTTTGGGATCCCAGCGCCGATGCCCGTCGCTGTGTGCACAGGTCCTGCTCAAACGGCGACCGGTCCTTAGGGCGGGCGGTCAGCCCGCGTCGCGGCGTGGGCGGCGCTGCCACACCGGGCCTCATCTCCCGCCCGTGTCAAATCCCGCAAAGGCCTAGGGAGGGACGCAGGGGAGAGCGCGTCGCCGCTCTTCGGTCCCCCCGTTCGAGCCCTGCCGGTCAGGCCGGCTGAGGGGCGGGCTGCCTCCGGCCCCGGGCGATCTGGCTCCCCAGCGCCGCGAGAAAGAGGAGATACCCGGCGGCGTCGGTCCAGAGGCTGGGCCAGAAGCACCCCAGGGCCGCGGCGGTGAAGAGCAGGGTTTCGATCCAGGTGGCGCTCCGCAGGAAGTACCGATCCAGGGCCGCCGCGAAAGCCATGAGGCCCACCGTGGTCGCGACCATCGTGGCCACCACCTCGAAGGGCGGGCCGTTCATGAGGAGCGGCCGGTAGGCCATGACAATGGGGATGATGTAGAGCCCCTTGGCGAGCTTCCACGACACGAACGCGGTCTTCATGGGGGGGGCGCCGGCGATCCCGGCGCCGGCGAAGCTCGCGAGGCTCACGGGCGGGGTCACGTTGGCGTCCTGGGAGTACCAGAACACGATCATGTGGGCCACGAGGAGCGGCACCCCCATGTCCACGAGCGCCGGCCCGGCCAGGATCACGAGCACGATGTACGACGCCGTGACCGGAAGCCCCATGCCGAGAACCAGCGAGGCGAGCCCGATCAGGAGGATCGCCAGGATCTCGTGGCCGAAGGAGAGCTCGAGCACGATGCTGCTGAACTTGAGCCCGATTCCGGTGAGCGACACCACTCCCACGATGATGCCGGCCGCGGCGCAGGCCACCGACACCACCACGGCGCCCCGGGCGCCCTTCTCGAGGGCCTCCAGGAGCTTGCGGGGGCCCATGCGGCTCTTGGCCCGGGCGAGGCTCGCGAGCCACACGCTCACCACGGCCAGGAACCCGGCCTTCATGGGCGAGACGTGGGCCAGGAGTGCGGCGACCAGAACGGCCACGGGAATCAAGAAATGGAGGTTTTCAGCGAGCACCTTGCCGGCTCGGGGTAGGTTCTCTTTTGGCTGGCCGTGGAGCCCGGTCTTTTTCGCCTCGAAGTGCACGAACAGCAGCACCGTGAAGTAGTAGAGCACCGCGGGTACGAACGCGATCTTGATGATCTCCAGGTAGCTCGTGTTCGTGAACTCGGCCATGAGGAACGCCCCGGCGCCCATGATCGGGGGCATGAGCTGGCCGCCGGTGCTGGCCGCCGCCTCGATGGCCCCGGCCACGTGGGGCTTGAAGCCGACCCGCTTCATCATGGGGATCGTGAACGCGCCCGTGGCCACCACGTTCCCCACGGCCGACCCCGACACCGATCCCATGAACCCGCTGGCGATCACCGCGGTCTTGGCCGGCCCGCCGCTGAACCGGCCGGTGAGGGCGTAGGCGAGGTCGATGAAGAAGTTCCCTCCGCCGCTCACCTCCAGGAACGCCCCGAACAGCACGAAGATGAACACGAAGGTCGCGGCCACCCCGATGGGGATCCCGAACACCCCCTCGGTGGTGAGCCAAAGCGTGGTGGCCATCCGCTCCACGCTGTAGCCCTTGTGGATGATGAGATCGGGCATGTAGGGGCCGAAGTAGGCGTAGAGCAGGGCAGCGGCGCAGATCCCGGCCATCACGGGCCCGATCACCCGGCGGCAGGCCTCGAGCACCAGGAGCACCCCGATTACCCCGACCCACACGTCCTGGGGTAGCCAATCGCCCTGGCGCTCGAAAATCTCAAGGAGGTTCACGTCGAGATAGAGGATGGAGTACAGCGTGAGCCCAACGAGTCCGAGGTCGAGCACCCACCAGAGGTTGAACCGGTCCTTGCGAACCCGCCGGAAGGGGGGGTAGGTCAGGAACACGAGGCATAGGATCGCCCCGAGGTGTACCGAGCGCTGGACCAGGGCCGTGAGGGCCGTGAGCCCGGCCGTGTACAGCTGAAACAGGCTTAAGGCCACGGCCAGCACGGTCACGACCCGGGCGACGGCGCGGGGGAAGGGGGTGTTCGCCTCCATGGTCACTCGTCCTTTCGTCGGGGATCGGCGGGAGGGGGAAAGACCGCCCGCACCCACCGGGTGAGCCGGTCCACGGGCCGGGCGGTGAACCGCACGGGTTCCCCCGCCGCCCGGGCCGAGAGGTTCACGGCCGTGCCCCTCCATTCGATCGTGTGGTCCACCCCGGGGCTGCCCACCCGGAGCACGAACTCGCCCACCGGGTAGTGCATCCCCTCGATCACCTGGAGCCCTCCGGCGCCGGTCCAGCGGCCCCGGCCCGGCAGGTCCCCCATGCCGGCGCCGATCAGGACGAACCGCTCGTCCTCGACGAAGATCCGGCCCACAGCGTCCACGGAGTGGACCTCCCAGATGGGTTTGCGGTCCACCGAATGGACATAGTGGAGCGTGAACCGCTCCCCGGGGTCAAGGAGGGCCGTCCACAGGGGCGGGCCTCCCCGCACCGGCACGACGGTGAGCTCCACGCCCCCGGGTCCGGCGGCCCAGGTCCCCAGGCCCACAGCAAACAGCCCGGCCAGCGCGCGAAGCGCCGGCCGGGCCCGAATGTCCCTCACGGGGGGCCGGGATCAGGGCCGCAGTTTCGCCGGCACGGTCACGCCCTTCTCCTCGATCGCCCGGATCGCACCCGGGTGGAGGGGGATCGGCGACTTGCCCACGGCGTTCTCGGGGGTGGTGTACTTGGCGAACGGGTGGATCTGCTCGAGGTAGGACCGGTTGTCGAACATCGCCTTCGTGAGCTGGTACACGAGGTCCTCGGGCAGGTCCTTCTGGCAGATGATCACGTTCCACACGCTGATCGTGGGTACGGGCTGGTCCACCCCCCGGTACACCCCGCCTTCCAGATCCCAGGCGGAGTAATAGGAATAGGCCTCCTCGACCTTTTTTTGCTGCTCCGGGGTGAAGCCCACGATCTCGATGTCGTGGGTGGTGGCGAGATCCATGATGGAGCTCGTGCCCGGCGCCACCACCCAGAACCCGGCGTCGATGGTGCCGTCCCGCAGGGCGTTCGCGGTCTCGTTGAACGACAGCCGGAACACGTTGAAGCTCTCGAGAGGCACCCCCAGGGTCGTGAGCACCGCCTCGGCCATGAAGGCGGTGCCGCTCCCGGGCGCGCCGATGCTCACCCGCTTGCCCTTGAAGTCGTTGACGTTCTTGATGCCCGAACCCTTGAGGGTCACGATCTGGAGCACATTGGGGTACATGGCCGCCATGGCCAGGATCTTCTGGGGCTTGCCCTCGAACTTGCCCTTGCCCTGGTACGCCTGGTAGGCCACGTCGCCCATGACCAGGCCGATCACGGTCTCGCCCTTGTGGGCGAGTTTGACGTTCTCGACGCTCGCACCCGTGACCTCGGCCACGGCCTTGACGCCCGGGACGTGCTTGGACCAGATCTCGGCCAGGCCGCCGCCGTAGGGGTAGTACACCCCGCCGGTGCCGCCGGTACCGATGGAGATGAACGTGGTCTTGGCCGCGGCCGGGCCGGCCACGAGGGCGGCGGCGACAAGTGCCAACAGCGCGGTTCGTTTGCGCATGGGAGTCCCTCCTGCTCTCCGAAACGGGGTTAGTCCGCCATGGTCTTGACGAGCACGGTGAGTTCGCCCGGAATCCGGGTGAGCCCCTTGACCGGGTAGGTGAAACTCGCCTCCTCGCCGGGTTTCAGCGCCGGCGGCTTCCCCTTGCGGGGAATCAGGCCGCCCACGGCCTTGCCGTCGTCGAGGAACAGGTTGACCCGGTACCGGTGGGGCGCCTGGGAGACGTTCTTGATCTTCACCTGGAAGTGGAGCGACGGCGTTCCTTTGTAGGGCTTGATCATGCAGGCCAGGTCCTCCAGGCTCGCCTCCGGCGCGATCTGCTTCTCGATCGCTCCGCTGGCGCAGGGGACCGGGCCCTCCTTGACCTGGGTGCCCGCACACCCCGCGGCCAACAGAAGGCCGGTTCCGGCCGCCAAGGCTGCCAGTTTCGTTCCCCATCGTTTCATCGCCATCCTCCTTTCCCCCATCTGGGTGCCGGCAAGGGTTCAACGCCAAAAAACGTTTGTATCTGGGGCGGGCGCGCTCAGGTTGCCATTCGGGGAAGGGCCTGTCAACCCTCGGGTCGGTTGCCGGGAGGGCCTTCCCGGCGGCCACAAGGCGGGTTCTGCTCCCGGCTTCCCTAGGCGGCCCGGGGCAGGATCACGGTGAAGGCGGCGCCGCGGCCCGGGGCCGAGTCGAGCACGATCCGGCCGCCGTGGTCCTCCACGATGGCGTGGGCGATGCTGAGCCCCAGGCCCGTGCCCTCCGATCGGGTGGTGTAGAAGGGGTTCCAGATGCGGTCCCGCTCGGCCGCGGGAACCCCCGGCCCCTCATCCTCCACCCGTACCCACACGGTGGCGCCGTCGTCGCCCCGGCCCGTCGCGATGCGCACGGTGCCGCCCCGCGGGGAGTGCTCGAGGGCGTTCACCACCAGGTTCGTGAGCACCTGCCGGAGCTTGTCAGGGTCGCCCCAGGCGGCCGGGAGGTCCGGGTCGGCCCGGGTTTCCACGGCCACCCGGTTCTTGCGGGCCTGGGGCGCGGCGAGCTCCAGGGTCTCCACCACCAGCCGGTGGAGGTCCACGGCCTCGCGGCCGGCCTCGGCCCGGGGCCGGGCGAAGGTGAGGAGGCTTGCCACGATCTTTTGGATCCGCTCCACCTGCTCGGCGATCGCCTGGGCCTCCTCGGCGATCTCGGGGTCGGCCTCGGCGCGAAGGAGCAGCAATTCGGTGTTGGCCTGGATCGCGGCCAGGGGGTTGTTGATCTCGTGGGCCACCCCGGCGGCCAGGGCCCCGAGGGCGGCCAGCTTGCCCGAGCGCACGAGTTCGTCCTGGGTGTCCCGCAGCCGCCGGAGCGACGCCTCGAGCTCCTCGTTCGTCTCGCGCTGGCGCTCCATGAGGGCGAGGAGTTCCGCCCGGGCCCGGAGGAGGTCCTCGTTTCGGCGCTCGAGCTCGGCGCTTCGCTCCCGGACCTTTCGCTCCAGATCGCGGTTCAGGGTTTCGATCTCCCGGTCCCGTTCCCTGAGGGCCTGGATCATGGCCCGGAACTCCCGGGCGAGTTCGGCCAGCTCGTCGTCGCCGCGAACGGGGATCTCGGCCTCGAGCCGGCCCCCGGCCACGTCGCGGGCCGCCCGGGCGAGCAGGCGCACGGGCTTTACCACCGAGCCGGCGAGCGCCGCGGCCACGAGGAGCACGGGCACGAGCCCGACGCCGTGGAGCGCCGCCACCCCTGCCAGGGTTTTCCAAAGGAGCGTCCGGTAGGGACCCTCGGGGAGCCCCACGTAGAGGATGCCCACCGGCTCGCCCGCCGCCGAGCGCAGGGGCGCGTAGGCCGAAAGGTACCACCGGTCCACCACGAAGGCCCGGTCGATCCACGGCTCCCCTCGGCCGAGCACCTGCCGGGCCACCTCGGCGCTGGCCCGGGTGCCCACGGCCCGGCCTCCCCCTGGGGCCGGCACGTTGGTGGCCACCCGGACGTCCCGCAGGAAGAGGGTGGCCGTGCCCGGGCTCGCCTCGCCGAACACCACCCGGCGGATCCGGTCCACGAGCCCGGGGTCGGCGCTCAGGACGTCCAGGGCGTACACGCACCCCCGGATCCGTCCCCGCTCGTCGGACACCGGCGCCGCGGCCACCGCCACCAGGGCCTCGTCGAGGCTCGAGGGCCCGCCGGGCGCGGCCCGGGGGGTGGAAACCACCTCCAGGCGGGCGGCCCGGGCCAGGTCGGGTGCTTCCCGTTCGAGGAGGGACAGCGGCACCGCCTCGGTGCTCACCGTGGCCTCCCCCAAAAGGGCCCGGCGCACGGAGGGCAGGGCGGTGACCGGGTCGCCCGTGCGGCTCGGGTTCCGGGCCCGGGCGAGCGCCAGGCCCCCGGGGCCGGCCGCCGACAGCACGTCCTCCCCCAGCCGGACCCTGGCCGCCTGGAGTTCGGCGGTGAGGTTCGGGGCGTCCCCCGCCACCAGGGCCCGGCGGACCCCGGGCAGGCCGGCCGCGAACCGTACCCCGTCGAGGAGCCGCTCGAGGCGGGCGTCGTAGATCTCCCGGGCGGCCCGGAGGTGGCCGGCCATCTGCGCCTGGACCTGGCTCACCAGCACCCCCCGCACCACCCACGCGGCCACCCCGGCCGAGATCACGAGCGACAGGAGCCCCAGGGCCCCGAAGGCCAGGACGACCCGGCGGTGGAACCCCCGGCGCGGGATCATGCCGGACCCTCCCCGGGGGCGAGCCCGTACTCCCGGATCTTGCGGTCGAGGGTCTTGCGGCTGATCCCCAGGATCCGGGCCGCCGCCGATTTGCCCCACCGGGTGCGGCGCAGCACCTCGGCGATGTAGGCCGCCTCCACCTCCCGCAGGGTCAGATTCCGGCCGGGCCACCGGATCTCGCCCTCGGCCGTCGGCCCGGCCGCCTCCCCCAGCGCCAGGAGGTCGGGGCCGATCCACTCCCCGGGGCACAGGATCACGGCCCGCTCCACCACGTTCTTGAGTTCCCGAACGTTTCCGGGCCAGGGGTAGGCCCGGCAGGCCTCGAGGGCGGCGGCCGAAAGCCCCCGCACGGCCCGGCCGGTCTTTCGGTTTGCCTCCTCCACGAAGGCCTGGACCAGGGCCGGCAGGTCCTCGAGCCGCTCCCGCAGGGGCGGCACCCGCACCGTGAACACGTGAAGGCGGTAGTAAAGGTCCTCCCGGAACCGCCCGGCCCGCACGTCGGCCGCCAGGTCCCGGTTCGTGGCCGCCACGATGCGCACGTCCACCCGGCGGGGCCGGGTGGCCCCCACCGGAAGGCACTCCCCCTCCTGGAGCACCCGCAGGAGCTTGGCCTGGAGCCCGGGGCTCACGTCGCCCACCTCATCGAGGAACAGGGTGCCGCCGTCGGCCTCCTCGAAGAGCCCCCTTCGGTCCTCTTCGGCGCCGGTGAACGCGCCGCGCACGTGCCCGAAAAGTTGGCTGTCGAGGAGCGATTCCGCCAGGGCGGCGCAGTTCACGGTGAGGAACGGGGCGTCCCGGCGGCGGCTCCACTCGTGGACCAGGGCGGCGAGCCGCTCCTTGCCGGCCCCGGTCTCCCCGGTGATGAGCACGGTGGCGTCGGTGGGCGCGGCCCGGCGCACCATGTCGAGCACCGCGGCAAACGCCGGGCTCTGGGTGGCGATGGTCCCGGACTTGCGGGTCTGGCGCAACTGGCGGCGGAGCCGCTCGTTTTCATCGAGGAGCCGCCGGCGCTCCAGCGCCCGCTCCACCGAGGCCAGGAGCTTCTCCCTGGGGAACGGCTTCATCAGGAAGTCCACGGCCCCCCGCCGCATGGCCTCCACCGCGGTCTGTACCGAGCCGTAGGCCGTGAGCACCAGGCAGGGAAGATCGGGCCGTGCCTGCCGGAACTCCTCCAGGAGTTCCAGGCCGTCGCCGTCCGGGAGCCGAAGGTCCAGAAGCGCGAGATCCAGGGCCTCCGGGTCGGCGTGGAAAGCCCGCCGGGCCGCCTCGGCCGTGGCAGCGGTCTCCACCTCGTAGCCCGCCAGGGCCAGGGACCGGGCCAGGGTGCGGGCGAGCACCCGGTCGTCGTCCACCAGCAGAAGTCGGTTGGGTTCCATGGGCACCTCCGGTCTGGAAGGGTACCCGATCGCCCCAAAATGGGTCAAAAGGAAACAAGCAGGGTCGTATTGACCCGGTTGGTCCGGCAGTTCAGAGGAGCTTGTGCGCACAAGAGCTTGTATCTACCTCGGTTTGACGGCTGGCACGGGCCTTGCTCGGGGAGACGGCGTGCGGCGGGGGCCGGTTAACGTGGGGCGCGAGTGGCGCCCCCCATCCCGGAAGGAGGGAACGCATGGCAAACGACCCGGTTTCCGGCCCCGGCGGGTGTTCCCGCCGGGGATTCCTGAGGGCGTGCGCCTGGGCCGCGGCGGCCGTGGGTCTGCCGCCCGGACTCGCCCCCCGGATGGCGGCCGCCGCCACGGCGCCCGACCGGCCGCCCGTGGTGTGGCTCCATTTCCAGGAGTGCACAGGGTGTTCCGGGGCCCTCCTGCGAGCGAGTCACCCGGACGTGGCGAGCCTGCTCCTCGAGGTGGTGAGCCTCGACTACCACGAAACCCTGATGGCGGCGGCCGGCCACCAGGCCGAGGAGGCCCTGCGGCACACCCTCGAGGCCGACCGGGGCCGGTACCTCCTGGTGGTGGAGGGGGCCATCCCGACCCGGGACGCGGGCCGGTTCTGTCGGGTGGGCGGGAAAACGGCCCTGGAAAGCCTTCGGGAGGCGGTCGAGGGGGCCGCCGCCGTCGTGGCCGTGGGCACCTGCGCCTCGTTCGGGGGCATCCCGGCCCTGCCGCCCAACCCCACGGGTGCCGCCGGGGTGGCCGACGTCCTCCCCGGAGCGGCCGTGGTGAACCTGCCGGGCTGCCCCCCGAGCCCCTACAACCTGCTCAGCGTGATCCTCTACTACCTCACCTTCGGGCGCCTCCCCGACCTGGACGACCGGGGCCGGCCCCGGTTCGCCTACGACCGGGTGATCCACGAGCACTGCGAACGCAGGCCCCATTTCGACGCCGGCCGGTTCGCCCGGGCCTTCGGCGACGAGGGCCACCGCAAGGGGTGGTGCCTGTACCACCTGGGCTGCAAGGGGCCCATCACCCATGCCAACTGCTCGGTCCAGGGATTCAACGACCTGGGGCTGTGGCCCGTGGGGGTGGGGCACCCGTGCGTGGGGTGCGCGGCTGCCGGCGGGTTCGGCCTCGGGGTGCACGACCTCGCCCCGATCCACGCGGCCACGCCCCCCGACACCTACCCCCCGGTGCCCTCGGGCGACCGTGGCGCCGGCCCGGAGCCCGCCGCGGTGGGGGTGTTGGGGGCCCTGACCGGTGCGGCCCTGGGGGCCGGGGCCGTGGC
The DNA here is from genome assembly GCF_054681715.1 of Deferrisoma sp. Classification (NCBI taxonomy): domain Bacteria; kingdom Pseudomonadati; phylum Thermodesulfobacteriota; class Deferrisomatia; order Deferrisomatales; family Deferrisomataceae; genus Deferrisoma; species Deferrisoma sp. The sequence continues at coordinate 22,143 of NZ_BAAHFQ010000017.1, read as the reverse complement.
GGCCCGGAGGCTGCCCGACGGGGAGGACGGCGATGCCCAGGGGTAGGCGAGAGGTTCTGAAGACCCTGTGCGCGGCTGGCGCCGCGGTCGCCCTTCGGCCCCCCCGGGCGCGGGCCTCCGCCGCGCCGGTGTCCGACGAGGGGGTGGGCCTTCTCTACGACGCCACCCGGTGCGTGGGGTGCAAGGCCTGCGTGGCGGCGTGCAAAAGGGCCAACGACATGCCGGCCGAGCGGGCCGCCTTCGACGAGGCCGGCCTGTGGGACGCGCCCTCCGACCTGAGCGGGTCCACGCGGACCGTGATCCAGCTCTACGAGGGGCCCGAGGGCCGGTCGTTCGTGAAACGCCAGTGCATGCACTGCGAAAAGCCGGCCTGCGCCTCGGCCTGCCCGGTGTCGGCCATGGAGCGCGCGGCCTCCGGCGCCGTGGTCCATGACCCCGGGCGGTGCATCGGGTGCCGCTACTGCATGGTGGCCTGCCCCTTCAACGTGCCCCGGTTCCAGTGGGGCTCGGCCGCCCCCCGGATCGTGAAGTGCGACCTGTGCTTCGGCACGGCCCTGGAGCGCGACGGCCGGCCGGCCTGCGCGTCGGCCTGTCCGGCCGGGGCCGTTTCCTTCGGCACCCGCCCCGGGCTCTTGGCCGAGGCCCGCCGCCGGCTCGCGGCCGAGCCGGGCCGGTACCAACCCCGGATCTACGGGGAAACCGAGGTGGGGGGCACCCGGGCCCTGGTGCTCTCGGCGGTGCCGTTCGAGCGCCTCGGGCTCCCGACCCTGCCGGACCGGTCCTACGCGGCCCTTTCGGAAACCATCCAGCACGGCATCTACCGGGGGTTTGCGGCCCCCGTGGCCCTCTACGCCGGGCTGTTCTGGCTGGCCCGGCGAAACCGGCGCCGCAGCGAGAGGAAAGGAGGCGACCATGGCGACGGCCCACGCTGAGGAACACGCGGCCCTGGGGGGCCGGCTCTGGACCCTGCCGTTTACGGTGCTCGTGGCCGTGGCGGCGAGCGGCATGGCGGTGGTGGCCTACCGGTTCTGGGCCGGGATCGGGGCCGTCTCGAACCTGAGCGATGGCTACCCCCTGGGGATCTGGATCGCCTACGACGTGGCCACGGGCACGGCCCTGGCCTGCGGCGGGTACGCCCTGGCGCTGGCCGTGTACGTGGGGAACGGGTTCCGGTACCACGGCCTCATGCGCTCGGCGCTCCTTACCGGGCTGTTCGGGTACGGGCTCGCCGGGTTCTCGGTGCTCGTCGACCTGGGGCGGTACTGGAACCTGCCGAACCTCTTTCTCCACCCCAACCTGAACTCGGTGCTCCTGGAGATCGCCCTGTGCGTGATGAGCTACTGCCTCGTGCTCGGGGTGGAGTTCCTGCCGGCGGTGTGCGAGGGCGCGCCCGACACGGCCTGGGGCCGCCGTCTGCGCCGTCTGGGCCCGGCGCTGGAGCGGGTGCTCCTGCCAGTGATCGTGCTCGGCATGACGCTCCCCACCATGCACCAGTCGAGCCTGGGGTCGCTCTTTTTGATCGCCGGGACCAAGCTCCACCCGTTCTGGCACACCCCGCTCCTGCCCCTTTTGTTCCTGGTGAACGCCGTCCTCATGGGCTACGCCGTGGTGGTGTTCGAGTCGGTCACCTCGTCCTACGCCTTCGGCAGGCCCTACGAAACGGAGCCCTTGGCGGGCCTGGGCCGCATCGCTGCCGGCGCGGCGTGGGCCTGGACCCTGATCCGGGCCGCGGATCTCGCCTGGCGCACCCCCTGGGCCGGCACCGGCTGGAGCATGGCGGGGTGGGTCGCGGCCGAACTCGCCCTGACCGCCCTGCCGGCGGCGGCGCTCCTGGCAGGGCGGGTCCGGCGCTCCCCCCGGTGGCTCTTTGTGACGGCGGCGTCCCTTCTGCTCGGCGGGGGGCTCTACCGCATGGACGTGTACCTCGTGGGGTTCGACCCGGGGGGCGGGTGGCGGTACTTCCCGTCGCTCGCCGAGCTCTGGATCACGGTGGGCATCGTGGCCCTGGAGCTTGCGGGGTACCTCTTTTTCGTCAAGCGACTCCCGGTTCTTCCGGTGCACCACGGCCCGGCGGCCGTGGAGCCCGTGCTCGAAAGGAGAGCGGCATGACGCGACGTATCACGATCGACCCGGTCACCCGGATCGAGGGCCACCTGCGGATCGACGTGGAGGTGGACGCCGGCCGGGTGACCGACGCCTGGGCCTCGTCCCAGATGTGGCGGGGCATCGAGACGATCCTCCGCGGCCGGGATCCCCGGGACGCCTGGGTCATCACCCAACGGTTCTGCGGGGTGTGCACCACGGTGCACGCCATCGCCTCGATCCGGTCCGTGGAGTCGGCCCTCGGGGCGGCGGTGCCCGTGAACGCCCAGTGGATCCGGAACCTCATGATCGCCCAACACGCGGTCCAGGACCACATCGTGCACTTCTACCACCTCTCGGCCCTGGACTGGGTCGACGTGGTCTCGGCCCTCGAGGCCGACCCCCGGGCCGCGGCGCGCCTGGCCGAAACCGTGTCCGACTGGCCGGGGAACTCGGCCGCCGGGTTCCGGGAGGTCCGGGAGCGCCTGCGGCGGTTCGCGGGGTCGGGCCGGCTGGGGCCGTTCCAGAACGGGTACTGGGGCCACCCGGAGATGCGGCTTCCGCCGGAGGCGAACCTGATGGCCGCGGCCCACTACCTCCAGGCCCTGGAGGTCCAGCGCAAGGGGGCCCAGGCCGTGGCCGTGCTGGGGGGCAAGAACCCCCACATCCAGAACCTGTGCGTGGGAGGGGTGGCCACGGCCGTGGACCCGGACGGCATGGCGGCCCTGAACCTGGAGCGGCTCGCCCTCGTGCGAAGCCTCGTCGAGGAAACCCGGGACTTCGTGCGGCGGGTGTATCTGCCCGACCTCTTCGCCATCGCCCGGGCGTACCCCGAGTGGTTCCGGGTGGGCCGGGGGGTCGACGCACTGCTCGCGGTCCCGGAGTTCCCGGTGGACGAAACGGGGGGCGCGTTCCTCCTGCCGGGCGGGTTCTTCCCCACGGGCGGCCTCTCCTCGTGGCAGCCGATCCGCCGCCACGACGACGAGCGGCTGGTGCGGGGCATCGCCGAGTCGGCCGAGCACAGCTGGTACGCCGACCCGTCGCCCCGCCACCCGTGGGAGGGCGCGACCGAGCCCGTGCCGGCCGACTACGACCCGGAGGGCAAATACACCTGGTGCAAGGCTCCCCGGTTCGAGGGGGTGCCCGTCGAGGTGGGGCCCGTGGCCCAGGTGCTCGCGGCCTATGCCGACGGGGACGCTCGGGTCCGGGCCCTGGTCGACGGGGCCTGCGGGGCGCTCGGCATCGGGCCCGACGATCTCCACTCGGTGATGGGCCGCATGGTGGCCCGGGGGCTCCGGGCCGCCCTGATGGCCGACCTCTCGGTGGAGTTCCTGAACCGGCTCGAGGCCAACCTTGCCGCGGGCGACCGGGAGTACGCGCGGCCGGCCGAGATCCCGGCCAAGGGCGAGTTCCGGGGCGTGGGGTTCCACGAGGCGCCCCGGGGCATGCTGTCCCACTGGATCGTGATCGAGGACGGCCGGATCGGCCGGTACCAGGCCGTGGTGCCGAGCACCTGGAACGCCTCGCCCCGGGACGCCCAGGGCCGCTCGGGGCCCTACGAGGCGTCGCTGGTGGGGCTCCCGGTGGCCGACCCCGAGCGGCCCCTGGAGGTGCTGCGGGCCATCCACAGCTTCGACCCGTGCATCGCCTGCGCGGTGCACACCCTGGACGTCCGGGGCCGGGAGATCGCCCGGGCCCGGGTGCTTTAGGGACACCCTCCGTCGCGAAAGGAGTCGCCATGACACTCACAACGCTCGTCCGACGCGCCCCCCGGCTGCACCGGGCCGGGTTCACCCCCTTCGTGCCCGAGGCCCCGGCGCTCCTGCCGGTGTGGCAGGCCCTCGAGGACCTGGTGACGGCCGAGCCCGGCCCCTGGGAGGTCGTGACCGACGGCCGGCGGGTCTGGGCCGTGGAGGAGGCCGCCGAGGGCCGGTTCCGGGCCGTGGAACTGGGCCCCGGCGGCTGGGCCGAGGTGCCCGCTCCGCCCGACGCCCTCGCGGCGGCCTACGACGCGGCCGCCGACGCCGTCCGCCGGCCTCTGGTGGTCGGGGGCCGCACCGTTCTCGTGCTCCGGCATCCGGGCTTCGCCCGGCGCCTGGCCGAACTGGGGGCCCGGGCCGCCTGACCCCACCCCCCTTCCTCAAACCGATTTGACCTCCGGCGGGATCGGGATAGGCTGGTTTCGTGCCCCGACCCCCACCCCGCCGGAGGTCTCCCCATGTACCTGGACCGGTTCGACCCCCTCAAAGGCGAGCGGCTCGAGATCCTCGACGCCGACGGCAACATCACGGACGAGTCGCTTCGGCCCGACATCCCCGACGAGCGGATCCGGGAGCTCTACGAGTGGATGGTGGCCATGCGGGCCGCCGACGACATGGCCATCCGGCTCCAGCGGGAGGGCCGGATGGGCACCTACGCCCCCGTGGCCGGCCAGGAGGCCGCCCAGTGCTCGGCCGCGGCGCTCGCGCCCCAGGACTGGCTCGTGCCCTCGTACCGGGAGACGGGTGCGCTGTGGCTCCGGGGCGTGCCCCTCCACCGCCTCTACCTCTACTGGGCCGGCGACGAGCGCGGCTCGGCCTGGGACCCGGAACTCCGGACCCTGCCCATCTCGATCCCGGTGGGGAGCCAGGCGCTCCACGCGGCGGGCCTCGGATGGGCCCTGCGCCTCAAGGGCGAGCGCGCGGCCGCCCTCGTCTACTTCGGCGACGGGGCCACCTCGGAGGGCGAGGTGCTCGAGGCCATGAACTTCGCCGGGGTGTTCCGGGCCCACACCGTATTCTTCTGCCAGAACAACCAGTACGCGATCAGCGTGCCCCGCCGCCGCCAGACCGCCGCGCCCACCATCGCCCAGAAGGCCCTGGCGTTCGGGTTCCCGGGGATCCAGATCTACGGAAACGATCTCCTGGCCGTGCTCGGCGCCGTGGGGGAGGCCCTGGAGCGGGCCCGTTCGGGGGAGGGCCCGACCCTGATCGAGGCCCTGACCTACCGGTTCGGCCCCCACACCACGGCCGACGACCCCACCCGGTACCGGAGCGACGAGGAGGTGGAACGGATGCGCCGGTTCGACCCCCTGGTGCGGGTGCGCAGGTACCTGGAGGCGAAGGGCCTGTGGTCCGAGGCGGACGAAGCCGCGCTCCAGGAGCGGGTGAAGAAACGGGTCCAGGACGAGGTGGACCAGGCGTTCGCGTTCCCCGAGCCCGACCCGGCGGAGATGTTCGACTCCACCTGGGCCGAGCGCCCGGCCTACCTGGAACGCCAGCGCCGGGAGTTCCTCGAGGCGCTGGGCCGGGACGGGTGAGAACCCGGGAGGACTGCCATGGCCAAGCTCAACATCGTGGGCGCGATCAACCAGGCCCTGGACCAGGAGATGGGCCGTAACGACCGGATCGTCCTCCTCGGGGAGGACGTGGGCGGCGAGGGGGGCGTGTTCCGGGTGACCGAGGGGCTCCAGGAGAAGTACGGGCCCGACCGGGTGGTGGACACCCCGCTCGCCGAGGCAGCGATCGTTGGCACCTCGGTGGGGCTCGCCCTGGGCGGGTTCCTCCCGGTGCCCGAGATCCAGTTCGAGGGGTTCCTGTTCCCGGCCCTGAACCAGCTCTGTAACCACATCGCCCGGTTCCGCAACCGCACCCGGGGCCGGCAGACCCTGCGGATCGTGCTCCGGTGTCCGTGGGGCGGGGGCATCCACGCCCCCGAGCACCACTCGGACTCCCCCGAAACCCTGCTCGTCCACACGCCGGGGCTCGCGGTGGTGACCCCCTCGAACCCCTACGACGCCAAGGGCCTCCTGCTGGCGGCCCTGCGGCACCCCGACCCGGTGGTGTTCTGCGAGCCCAAGCGGATCTACCGGGCCATCCGCCAGGAGGTGCCGGAGGAGGACTACACCGTGCCCATCGGGAAGGCGGCCGTGGTGCGGGAGGGCACGGACGTCACCCTCGTGGCCTGGGGCGCCATGGTCCGGGAGGCCGTGGCGGCGGCCGACGCGCTAGCGGCCGAAGGGGTGGGGGCCGAGGTCATCGATCTCAGGACCCTGTCCCCCATGGACTCGGACACCGTGATCGCCTCGGTGCGGAAGACCGGGCGGCTGGTGGTGGCCCACGAGGCGCCCCGCACCCTGGGGCTCGGCGCGGAGATCGCCGCCCGGGTCATGGAGGACGCCCTGACGGATCTCCTGGCCCCGGTGATCCGGGTCACGGGGTACGACGTGGTCATGCCCCTGTTCCGCCTGGAGGACTACTACCTGCCGGATGCCGGCCGCATCGCCGAAGGCGTGCGCCGGGCGATGGCGTTCTGACGGGGAGCCTGGGACACGCTGGAAAGCTGGGAAACCGGGAGGCTGGGAAGCGAACGCCTCCTTGCGACCCGGGCTTCCGGTGGACCCCGGCGCGCGGGAGCGGTTTCCATTTCAGGAGTCAGGGGACAGACGACAGGGGGAGAATCCTGTTCTCGGACTTCTGCCGTCTGACAAGGGGGCTGGTGCCGCAGGTTGGCGCAGGCGATCACGCCGGTATCCCGAAAGGGGTCAGCCGCCTGGCCGCCCAGCGGAAGTTCCACGCGGGTTGCAACGCCCGAAACGGAGGCGACGCCATGCCGTACGAATTCCGATTTCCCGACGTGGGGGAAGGGATCGCCGAGGGCGAGATCGTGGAGTGGAAGGTGCGGCCGGGCGACCGGGTCGAGGCCCACCAGACCCTGGTGGTCGTCGAGACCGACAAGGCGGTCGTGGAGATCCCGTCCCCGGTCTCCGGCCGGGTGCTGGAGACTCGGGGCGAGCCCGGCGACGTGATCCGGGTGGGTGACGTGCTCGCGGTCCTCGACACCGAGGAAACGGCGGAGGAGGTCGCCCCCGAGGCCCCGAAGCCCGGGCCCGGCCCCGGGCCGGCGGACATCCCGGTTCCCGGCGGGCGGCCGAAGGCCGAACGGCCCAAGGGGCCGGCGGCGCCGGTGGTGCGGCCCTCGGTGGGGGTGGTGGGCCGGCTCGAGGAGGCCCCGGAGGACGAGGGCGAAGAGGCAGGGGCAGCGCCCGAGCCGGCCGGGGCGCGGCCCCTGCCCAGGCGGGCGAAGGTGCTCCCGCGCGACCGGCTCCTGGCCCGGGAACTCGGGGTGGACGTGGACCGCCTCGAGGGCACGGGCCCCGGGGGCCGGGTGACCGAGGCCGACATCCGGCGGGCCGCGGCCGAGGGCCGGCCGGGCCGGGGGGTGACCCCGGTGGAGGGCCGGCCCGACCGGGACGCGCACGGGCCGGTGGAGCGGGTGAAGCTCCGGGGGGTGCGCCGGCGGGTGGCCGAGAACATGGTGCGGTCGCTCGCGACCGCCGCCCAGGTGACCACCACCGACGAGGCCCGGATCGGGCTCCTCGTCCACATCCTGGAGAAGGAGCGGGCCCGGGCCGGGGAGCGGGGCGTTCGGCTCACGCTCCTTTCGTTCGTTCTGAAGGCGACGGCCTCGGCGCTCGGGGAGGTCCCCTGGCTCAACTCCGGGTACGACGACGAGGCCGGGGAGGTCGTGCTCAAGCGGTACGTGAACCTGGGCGTGGCGGTGGAAACCCCCGACGGCCTCGTGGTGCCGGTGGTCCGGGACGCCGACAAGAAGCCCGTGCTGGCGATCGCCCGGGACCTCCAGGACCTGGCCCGCAGGGCCCGGGAGCGCACCCTCACCTTGGAGGAGCTGCGGGGCGGCACGTTCACGGTGAGCAACTACGGGTCCATCGGGGGGATCTTCGCGACCCCCATCCTGAACCCCGGGGAGGCGGGGCTCCTGGGGGTGGGCCGGGCCCGGGAGGCGCTTCTCGTGGACCAGGGCGCGATCCGCCCCGGGTGGGTCCTCCCCCTCTCCCTCACCTTCGACCACCGCATCGTGGACGGCGCCACGGCCCAGCGGTTCCTCCGGGAGGTGGTCCGGAACCTGGAGGACCCCGACCGGGTGCTCCTCGGGGGGTGAGGGGAACCGGGGGCCCGCTGCGCCCCGGGGGAGTGGGGGCGTGTCTCCCCCTTCGGCCTGCGGGCGACGGCCCACGAGGCCCCGTTCCTTACTCCCCGGGGTGGTGAGGTTCCACCTCGGGCTCGAGGGCGAAGGCCCCCCGCAGGGCCACCGGGGTGACCACGAGGCTCAGGGCCATGTTTAGGAGGGCCACGGCCGTCATGAGGTCGGCCAGGCCCCCCGTGAACACCCCCTGGCGCACGGCCACGGCCACCACCACCAGCGACACCTCCATCCGGGGGAGCATCCCGATCCCGATCTGGAGCGCCCACACGGGCTTGAGCCGGCCCAGGAGCGCCCCCAGGGCCGAGCCCAGGAACTTCCCGGCGAAGCTCACGGCCACGAAGAGGGGGCCCACCCGGCCCAGCCCCCCGAGCCTTCCGAGGTCCAGCGACGAGCCCAGGTGCACGAAAAAGAGCGGGATGAACACCCCGTAGGCCACGGCGTGGACCCGGTCGAGGAGCTTTTCCTCCCCCATGCGTTCGCGCACGGCGAGGCCGGCCACGAACGCGCCGGTGATGCCGGCCAGGCCCATGGTTTCGGCCAGGGCGGCGAGCCCCAGGGTCACGATCACCACGAAGGTGAGCGGGGCCTCCGGCAGATGGATCCGGCGGAACCGGCGGTAGAGGGGGGGCAGGGCCTTCCAGGCGAACAGCCCGGCCAGCACGAAATACCCCGTGGCCTTCCCCAGCACGGCCTGGGGGGAGCCCGTGCCGAGCACCACGGCCAGAAGGCACAGGGCCAGAACGTCGTCCAGGATGGCCGCGCCCACCAACGTGGCCCCTACCCGGGTGCGGATGCGGCCGGCCTCGAGCAGGGTCACGGCGGTGATGCCGATGCTCGTGGGGGTGAACAAAGCGCCGGTGGCCAGGGCCTGGGGCAGCCCGAACCCCAGCCACCGGGCGGCGGCCACCCCCAGGGCGAACGGGACGGCCACTCCGCCCAGGGCCACGAGAGTCGAGGGCCCCCCGGCCCGGCGGATCTCCTTCAGGCTCGACTCGGTACCGGTGAGGAGCAGCAGGAACACGAGCCCGAGGTCGGAAAGGGCCGTGAACGCCTCGCCCCGGAGCACCTCGGCCGGAAATCCCCCGACGGAGGCGAGGAGGATCCCGGCCAGGATCTGGCCCAGGATCGGCGGCAGCTTCACCCGGTCGAAGGCCTGGCCCAGCACCTTGGCCGCCGCGAGCGCCAGGGCCAGGGTCCCGAGGAACGCGGCCGGGTTCACCGGGGCTCTCCTGTCCGGAGCCGGTGGAGGGCCCGGATCACCTGGAGCGACCCGATCTCGCCCACGAGTTCATCGCCGTCCACCACGGGCACCCAGAGCACCGACTTGGACTCCATGAGGTGCACCACCTCGCCGCAGGGGGTGTCGGGGGCCACCCGGTGCACGACCCGGCCCTCGGTGAAGCAGCAGGTGCAGTCGGCCGCGCCGTGGGCGAGGCTCCGGAACCGGAGCTTCAGGAACCGGGAGTAGGAGGCCTCGGCCGGCTCCAGGGCCCGGAAGAGGTCGCGCCGCAGGAGGATGCTCTGGAGCCCCGACCGCGCCGGTGGGTTGGGCACGATCCAGGCGTGGTCCACGGTGAGGAACACCTCGATCGCGTCCAGGACCGGCATGTGGGGCGGCAGAAACGCGGCCGCGGCGAAGGTGGGGTCCATGATCTCCCGGGCCGGGAGGTCGTGGAACGCCTCGACGAGTCGGCGGATGTCCTCGGGGGTGTGGTCCATGGCGGGCCTCTGGGGAAACCGTGCGGACGTTGGGACGTTCGGACGTGCGGACGGGGAAACGTCGTGCGGCCTCCGCGGCGTTCGCCTCGCGAGCGCGACGTAGGAGGTGCGGCCTGCGGGGTTCCTGCCTCCTATTCCGGCCCTCCGGCCTTCCGCCGCAGGCGGTTTCGCCGGTGCTCCAGGCGGGCCCGGTCGGCCGGGGGCCAGTGGGGGAACCCGAGGGCCCGCTCGACCCAGGAAAGGGCCTGATCGAAGGAGCGCAGGTGGTGCTCCAGTACCTTGGCCGCCTCCTCCACGGGTTCGAGCCGGCCCGGCTCCAGTGTGGCCCATTCCTCCCAGACCGCAAGGGCCTCCCGCCAGGCGCCCCGGCGCTTGTGGGCCCGGCCCAGTTCCCGCAGGGCCCGCGCGCGCCCCCCCCGGCCGGGGGCGTGCCGGAGCCCGGCCGCCAGGGCCTCGCAGGCCCGCTCGGTCCTCCGGGCCCGGGCGTGGAGGAACCCCACCCCCAGGGCCTCGGCCCCCGCCGGACGGCGGGCCGCGCACCCGGCGGCCCAGAGGAGCCCCGCGAGGCTCAGGATGTCGAGGCGGTTGTGGGAGAACACCCGGGCCAGCGCCTCGTCGGCCCCCCGGCGCAGGAACCGCTGGTACACGGAGGGGATCTCCGACCCGGGCACGTCGCCCCGGCGGCGCACCCCGAGCACCCCGGCCTCCAGGGTCACGAGTCGGCAGTCCGGGTGGGTGGGCTTCCACAGGGTGCGGGCCGGGGGCAGGAGGTCGAGGTGGGGCGCCCCGTCCAGGGGCCAGGTGAGGCGGTTCAGGATGTGGCGGGTTTCGAGGAGGGGCACGTCGAACCGCCGGCCGTTGTAGGTGACCAGGCACCCGACCCCCTCGAGCTCCCGGGCCAGGGCGGCGAGAAGCGCGGCCTCCCGGTCGAGGTCCTCCAGGAAGAGCTGCACCACCCGGAATCCCCCCCGGTCCGGGTCCCACCGGCCGACCCCCACCAGGAAGGCCACGGTGCCCGCGCCGCCGGCGAGCCCCGTTGTCTCGGTGTCGAGGAACGCCAGGGCCTCGGGCCGGTCCACCCGGCCGAGTTCCCCGGGAAACAGTTCCCGCAGCGCCCCGTCGGGCGGCTCCCCCAGGGCGGCCACCGGGAGCCGGCCGTGGAACCGCCCGGCCCCGGCGACGACCTCGGTGCGGAACACGGGGCCGAAGGGGGTCTCGGCCCGCGTCCCGGCCACGAACCGCTCCAGGGGGACCCGCCGGCCCGGCCGGTCGAGGCGCTCGAGCCGGGCCCGGAGGTCCGGGTTCCCGGGGGAGGGGGCGCGGTCCAGGCGGCGCAGCCGATCGGCGAGCCGGCTCATGCGGTCCGAAGCAGCCGCTCGAGGATCCGGCGGGCGGCCCCCTTGGCCTCGGGCCCCACCTCCCCCGGGGGGCCCACGCACGAGGGGCAGCCGGCCTCGCACCGGCAGGCCCCGAGGAGGTCCAGGGCCGATTCCAGAAGGTCTCGGCCCCGGCCGAAGATGCCCTCGGCGAGGCCGCTCCCGCCGGGATAACGCTCGTAGAGAAACATCGTCGGCTCGAGGGCCTGCACGGCCGCGTCGGGGCTCACGGGGCCCGGCCCGGCGTCCCACCGGCCCTCCCGGTCGCCCAGGGCCCGGCCCAGGTCCCCGGTGTCGCACAGGCAGTGGAGCGCGGCCAGGTGGTGGAGCGCGTGGCCGAGGCCCGCGATGCCGTCGAGGAACGCGGCATCCGTGAGACCCAGGGCCTCGGCGAGCCCCACGGGGAAGGTCCACCAGGCCGCCGTGGTGTGCATCTCCTGGTCCGGCAGGTCCACCTCGCCGTACCCCACGTTCTCCACGGTGTAGAACTTGAGCTTCTTGTACCCCGGCACCCGGCTCACCACGTGCACCTCGCCCCACTCGGCCCGGGCCCCCGGCAGATCGGCCGCACCGAAGGCCTCCAGGATCCGCACCTTGGCGTAGGTGATGGCCTGGGTGTAGTAGTCCGGGTCCACGGGCCGCACATAGGCCTTGCGGCCGTCCCAGTCGAGCTGGTCCACCTGGTGGGGCCGGCCCTCCACCATGTAGATGGCCCCCGGATGGATCGTGGTGGGCGCGCTCTCCAGGTCCACCTGGGCGATCACCCGGGGCCGGGGGCCCGAGGTGTCGATCACGGTGAAGTTGTCGGGGTCGGCCGTCCGCAGCGCCACCTGGTCGGCCGGGTAGGCGTCCTCGATCCAGTGCCACCGCCGGCCCGCCCGGCGCACCACGCCCTTCTCCTCGAGGTAGGCCAGGATCTCCTCCAGGGGTTCGGCGCCGAAGGCCTCCCCCTCCTCGAAGGGCAGCTCGAAGGCGGCGCACCGGATGTGGCTCACGAGCACGTGGAGGTTGTCCGGGTCGATGAGCCCCAGCTCCGGGGGCGCTCCCAGCACGGCCTCGGGGTGGGTCACCACGTACTGGTCCAGGGGCTGGCTCGAGGCCACCAGGACGGCCGCGCTCACCCCGGTGCGCCGGCCCGCCCGGCCGGCCTGCTGCCAGGTGCTCGCCACGCTCCCCGGGTACCCGGTGAGCACGGCGGCCTCGAGTTGGCCGATGTCGATCCCGAGTTCCAGGGCGTTCGTCGCCACCACCCCCCGGATCGTGCCGTCGCGAAGGCCGCGCTCGATCTCCCGGCGCAGGTCCGGCAGGTACCCGCCCCGGTAGCCCCGGACCCACCCCTTCCGGTCGGGCCGGCGCTCGAACTTGTCCTTGAGGTACCGGGTCAGGATCTCCACCTGGAGCCGGCTTCGGACGAACGCGATGGTGGACACGTTTTCCCGGAGGAACCGGGTGGCGATCTTCCGGGCCACACCCACGGCCGAGGCCCGAAGCCCCAGGGCCGGGTCGATCACGGGCGGGTTCACGAAGAGGAGGTGCTTTTTCGCCCGGGGTGCCCCCGACTCGGTGATCTCCACGAGGTCCTCGGCGCCGGTGAGCCGCCGGGCCAGGTCCCCGGGGTTCCGGAGGGTGGCCGACGAAAGCAGGAAGGCGGGGTCGCTCCCGTGGAACCGGCACACCCGCCGGAGCCGCCGGAGCACGTTGGCCACGTGGGAGCCGAAGATGCCCCGATACACGTGCATCTCGTCGATCACCACGTACCGGAGGCTCCCGAAAAACCGGGCCCACCGGGGGTGGTGGGGCAGGATGCCCTGGTGGAGCATGTCGGGGTTGGTGAGCACAATCCGGGCCTGGTCCCGGACCCGGCGGCGGATGTCCTGGGGCGTGTCGCCGTCGTAGGTGAAGGCCGGGAGGTCCCGGCCCAGGGCCCGGGCGAGGTCCTGGAGTTCGGCCAGCTGGTCCTGGGCCAGGGCCTTGGTGGGGAAGAGGTAGAGGGCCCGGGCGTCGGGGTCCCGCAGGAGCGTGGTCACGACGGGGAGGTTGTAGCACAGGGTCTTGCCCGAGGCCGTGGGGGTCACGGCCACGAACCCCCGGCCGGCCAGGGCCGCCTCGGCCGCGGCGGCCTGGTGGGTGTAGGGCCGCTCGATGCCCCGGGCCCGCAGGGCCGCCACCAGCGCCGGGTGGACCCCTTCCGGGAACGCCGCCGTGCGCGGCGGCAGGGCCTCCAGCACCTCGTGGCGGGTGACGCACGGCCCCAGGTTTCGGTCGCGCAGGATGGACTCGACGATCTGCTCCACACCGGCTCGCATGGGATCCGAGGATAGCAGAGCGCCGCAGGGAGGGGGAAGGAGAGGGGCGGGATTGGGGAATGGGGAATCGGGGATGGATTCCCGTGCGCCGACCGCGAACCGCCGACCTTACGCCTTGAGGTCCAGCACGTGGCCCTCGGCGACCTCGGGCGGCGGTTCCTCGGGTTCGGGGGGCTCTCGACGCGGGTCGCGGCGGTCGTCCGGGTTCCCCCGGCGTCCTCCCTCCCGGCGCTCCCGGTCCCGGATGCGGGCTTCCTCGGCCTGTTCGGTGCCCGTGACGTCCCGGTGGACCTCCTCGACCCGGTGCACCGCGGCCTGGGTGGCCAAGCGGTTCGCCAGCACCTTCTGCTCGGGGTCGAGCCGCTTGAACTCCTCGAGGCCGCGGCTCATGGCGGCCAGGTCCATCATCCGCACGCCGTCGGGCATCGGACCCCTCCGGGTTTCGGGTTCACCTTTCGTTTCGGCGGGTTGGGAGCCGGACTTGAACCGTCTCCCATCTGGGCTATCCTGGGGCCCGTGTCGGTTCTCAACGTCTCGAGGGAGGATGTCCATGTGGACGACGGTCCGGACGGCGGTGGTGCTGGCGGCGGTGGGGTTGGCGGCGTGCAGCGGGGGCGGAGGCGGAGGCCACGAGACGAAGGCGATGTCCATCAAACCGTCGGAGGACCTGAGCGCGGAGGCGCTCGAGATCCTCAACGCCAAGTGCACCGCCTGTCACACGAGCGAGCGGTTCGAGGCCCGCCAGTTCTCGGCCGAGGAGTGGAACGAGGTGCTCGAGCGGATGGTCACCAAGGGCGCCCGGCTCTCGGGCGACGAGCTCGACGTGCTGCGACACATCCGCAAGTAGGGACGGGTAGGCTCAGCCGATCTCCTCCGGGGTGAACGCCACGACCCGGTCGATCCGGTCGGCGCCGGTCAGGAGCATCACAAGCCGGTCCACGCCCAGCGCGATGCCGGCGCAGGGGGGCGGCACCCCTTGCGGGGGGCGGAGATGGGGCCCCCGGGGCGACCGTTCCGGGAGGTTCGCGAATCCGGGTCCGTGATCCTGGCGGGGGTTGGACTTCTTGCATCGTGGGGATAGTATCGGCTCGCGCGGGCGGGCGATGCGAGCGACAGGAGCATGGGGACGATGCGAGCGACGGTAACGTTGGACGACGACCTGGTTGCGAAGGCGATGTCCTTGAGCGATCTCAAGACCGCAGACGAACTCGTGCGCGAGGCGTTGAAGGCGTTCATCGAACGGGAGGCCGCAAGGAGTCTCGCGCGACTCGGCGGGTCTGAACCCGGGCTCCGGAGACCTCCTCGTCGCCGCCGCGGTGTCGGATCGTGATCCTTGTTGACACGTCCGTTTGGGTGGATCACTTCCGTACGGGGCTTCCATCCCTCCAGGTTCTCCTCGAGAAGGGGGAGGTCCTGATCCACCCGTACGTGATCGGCGAATTGGGGTGCGGGCACCTTCGGCAGAGGCGTAAGATCCTCCAACTGCTTGGAGATCTTCCGGCGATTCCGGTGGTTCCCCTCGATGTCGTCCTGGAGTTCGTGGAAACGCAAGGGCTGATGGGGAAGGGCCTTGGCTTCGTGGACGTCAGCCTGCTTGCCGCGGTCCGCGAGTTTGGGGGTAGCTCCATTTGGACGCTGGACCGCCGATTAAACGCCGCGGCGAAGCGGCTTGGTGTGGCCTGGAACCCGTAGTCGACCCCGATCCCGTTTCGGCCAGCTCCTCCGGGGTGAACGCCACGACCCGGTCGATCCGGTCGGCGCCGGTCAGGAGCATCACGAGCCGGTCCACGCCCAGCGCGATGCCGGCGCAGGGGGGCAGCCGGGCGAGGTCGGCCAGGAACCCCTCGGGCAGGGGGCCGGTCCAGGCGCCCCGGGCCCGCCGCAGGGCGAGTTCCGTTTCGAACCGGGCCCGCTGCTCGGCGGGGTCGGTGAGCTCGGTGAAGGCGTTGGCGAGTTCGAGCCCCCCGGCGTAGAGCTCGAACCGCTCGGCCCGGTCGGGCCGGTCGGGCCGCCGCCGGGCCAGGGCCGCCTGGTCGAGGGGGTAGTCGCAGAGGAACGCGGGCTTTCCGAGCTCCGCGAGGGCCGGCTCCACCCGTTCCACCAAGAGCTCCTCGAACATCCCCCGGGCCAAGGCCTCCTCCGGGTCGGCGCCGGCCCACCGCCGAAACGCCTCGTCCACCGGGATCCGGGGCCAGGGGGGCGCGAGGTCCACCTGCCGGCCGGCGGTCCGAATCCCGGGCCCCACCCCGGCGGCCCGGGCGACCGCGGGGATCAGGTCCTCGCACTCGGCCATGAGATCCTCGTAGGTCGCGCCGACCCGGTACCACTCGAGCATCGTGAACTCGGGCAGGTGGAGCCGGCCCCGTTCTCCCGCACGCCAGCACCGGCAGATCTGGAAGATCCGGTCCCACCCCCGGGCCAGGAGCCGCTTCATCGCAAGCTCGGGGCTCGGGTGGAGCACCCCCCCCTCGGCCGGCACCGGGTCGATGTGGGCCTCGGGCAGGGGGGCGGGCAGGAGGTGGGGGGTCTCCACCTCCACGTACCCCCGTTCCACGAAAAAGGCCCGGACCGCCGCGACGATCCGGGCCCGGGCCCGCAGAAACGGCTCCCGCGGATCGGCCACCGCTACTCCTTCACCCGGGTCACGTACTGGCCGGTGCGGGTGTCGATCTGGATCTTGTCCCCTTCCTCCACGAAGGCCGGGGCCTGGAGCTCGTACCCGGTCTCCACCTCCACGGGCTTCGTGACGTTGGTGGCCGTGTCGCCGCGGGCCGCCGGGTCGGCCCGGGTCACGGTGAGCACCACGAAGTTGGGGAGCGTCACGCCGATGGCGCGGCCCTGCCAGAGCACCACGTCCACATCGAGGTTGTCGGTGAGGAAGTACCGGCTGTCGCCCAACTGGTCGGCCGACACCTGGTACTGCTCGTAGGTCTTCTGGTCCATGAAGGTGTAGAACTGGCCGTCCGTGTAGAGGTAGTTCATCTTGCGCTCCTCCACGTCGGCCGGCTTGAAGGTGTCGCCCGAGCGCCAGGTGCGGTCGAACTGCACGCCCGTGAGCATGTTCTTGAGCCGGCACTTGTAGAGCGCCTGGCCCTTGCCCGGCTTCGAGAACTCGAAGTCCACGATCACGTAGGGCTCGCCGTCGAGTTCGAGCTTCAAGCCCTTGCGAAGATCACCCGCCTTGTACATGTCGAAAAGCTCCTTGGCCGGAGGTTGGGAAAGGGCGTATTTTTACCGCCCCTCCGGGTGCCCTGTCAAAACGAAAGGAGCTGAAACTGAACGCGTTTCCCGTGCGCTGGCCGCCCGAGTACCGGCGGACGGCCGAGGCCCTGGGGCCCGGAAGCCCGCTTCACGCCATGGGGGACCCCGGGCCGGACGAGGACGGGCCCGATCCCGACGCCCTTGCGGACCCCACGGGGGAGGAGGCGCTCCACCCGGTGCCGTTCGTGGTGCAAAAGCACGCGGACCGGGTGCTCGTGCTCGCGGCCCACCGGTGCTTCTTTTACTGCCGGTTCTGCTTCCGGCGGGGCGGTCCGGCCCACCGGGAGTCCCCGGGTGCGGCGGACTGGGAGCGGATCTTCGCCTGGCTGGGGGAACGGGGCGAGGTCGAGGAGGTGATCCTCTCGGGCGGCGACCCGCTCACCCTGCCCGACCGCGCGATCGCGTGGATCGGGGGGCGGCTGGCGGCGATCCCGCACCTGCGGCGCTGGCGGATCCACACCCGGGCCCCGGTGGTGGTGCCGCGGCGGGTGGGACGGGGGCTCCTCGAGGCGCTCGCGGCCGGCCCCCCCTGCCGGGTGGTGCTCCACGCGAACCACCCGGCCGAACTGCGGCCGGCCGTGGCCGAGGCGGTGGGGCGCCTCCGGCAGGCCGGGGTCGCCGTGGAGAACCAGGCCGTGCTGCTCGGGGGCGTGAACGCCGACCCGGAGACGCTGGCGGGGTTGGTGAAGGGGCTCGAGGCGTGGGGGATGAGGCTGCGCTACCTGCACCACCCCGACCGGGCCCCGGGCACGGCGCGGTTCCGGGTGAGCCTGGCCCGGGGGCTCGAAACGGTGCGGTCGGCCGAGCGCAGGCTGGGCCCGGAACTGCCCTACGTGGTGGATTTGCCCACGGGCCACGGAAAGGCGTTCGTCCGCGACCTGGCGCCGGTGGCCGAGGAGCGGGCCGGCGGGCGCCGGCGCGTGCGGTACCGGTGGGCCCGGCCTTCGGGGTGGCGCTCGCTCGTGGCCGGCGACCGGGCCGAGTGGTGGGACGTGTGGGAGCCGGTGCCCCCTCGTTGACCGGTTTTCCGCCGGGTTGTTAGGATCACATCCCCGTTTTTTACCACGGAGGGCACGGAGGACACGGAGGGACGCGTTTTCGGACCTGCCCCCTCCGTCGCGGGCCCGTACGGCGCCCCGCGAGGCCGTGCCCCTGCCGTCGACCGTAGACCGACGACCGGAGACCGATCCTCCCATGATTCCCGTTCTGGACGCCGTGGAGATCATCCTGGGGGCCGTGAGGCCCCTACCCCCCGAAAAGGTCTCGATCCTCGAGGCCGACGGCCGGGTGCTCGCCGAGGACATCGCGGCGCCCCGCGACCTGCCGCCCCACGACAACTCGGCCATGGACGGCTACGCCGTGCGCCACGCCGACCTCGCCCCGGGGGTCGTTCTCGAGGTGCTCGAGGAGATCCCGGCCGGCACGGATCCCACCCGGGGCCTGGGGCCGGGCCAGGCCGCGAAGATCATGACCGGGGCCCCGATCCCCGCCGGGGCGGACACGGTGGTGCCGGTGGAGGACACCCGGCCCCTGGACGGCCGGGTCGAGATCGTGAGCGTTCCCAAGGCCGGGGCGAACATCCGGCCCCGGGGCGAGGACGTTCGGGAAGGGGAGTTGGTGCTCCCCCGGGGCACCCGGGTGCGGCCGGCCGAGGTGGGCATGATGGCGAGCCTGGGCCGGGCCTTCGTGCTGGTGCACCAGAGGCCCCGGGTGGCCGTGCTCGCCACCGGCGACGAGATCGTGGATCTCGACTCCCCGGCCCAGGGGTCCAAAATCATCAACTCGAACTCCTACGGCGTGGCGGCCCAGGTGGCCGAGGCCGGCGGGGTGCCCGTGGTGCTGGGCATCGGACGGGACGACCCCGACGGGCTCCTCGAGATGTTTGAGCGGGCCCGGACCTGCGACGCCGTGATCACCACCGGCGGGGTCTCCATGGGCGACTACGATTTCGTGCGGCCCGTGCTGGCGAAGGCCGGGGTGGCCGTGCAGTTCTGGAAGGTCGCCATGAAGCCCGGAAAACCGGTGGTCTTCGGGCTCCGGGGGGCGTCCCCCGTGTTCGGGCTCCCCGGGAACCCGGTGTCGGCCATGGTGGCCTTCGAGCAGTTCGTGCGGCCGGCCCTCCGGAAGATGCAGGGCCACGCCCGGCTGTTCCGGCCCGTCGTCGAGGCCGTGCTGGGCGACGAGGCCGGCCCGGTCAAGACGAAGGCCGGCCGGATGGACTTCGTGCGGTGCCGGGTGGAGCGCCGGGGCACCGGGTTCCGGGTGGTGAGCGTGAAAAAGCAGGGCTCCGGGATCCTGAGCACCCTGGTGGAGGCCAACGGGCTCTTGGTCATCCCGTCTGACTCCACGGGCGCGAAGCCGGGGGACCTCGTGCGGGTCCAGATCTACGACGAGGGGTTCCTCGACCAGACGGAGCCGGGGATCGGGCCGTGAAGCCGGCCGTCTGCCTCGTGTGCGGGCCCTCCGGAAGCGGCAAGACGACGCTCCTGGAGCGCCTGGTGGGGGAACTCACGGCCCGGGGCCGCCGGGTGGCCACTGCCAAGCACCACCGGGGCCGGGTGGAGGTGGACCGGCCGGGAAAGGACACCTGGCGCCACCGGAAGGCCGGGGCGGTGGCCACATTCTTCGTCACGGCCGACGAGGTCGTGGTGTTTCGCGACCGGCCGGCCGACGTGTCGCCCGCCGTTTTGGCGGGGTGGTGCCCGGCCGGGACCGAGCTGCTTTTGGTGGAAGGATTCAAGGGCCTCACCGGATATCCCCGGATCGAGGTCGTGCGGCGGGGGTTCGAGCGGGAGATCGCATGGAACAGGGACGTAATCTGCGTCGCCACCGACCTCGCCGGGTTCGGGGCGCCCTGCCCGGTGTACGGCCTGGAGGACGCGGCCGGCCTGGCCGACCTCCTGGAGCGGGCGCTCCTCACGCCCGCTACCTCCGGCTGACCGATCCCCCCTTCCCGGAAGATCTCGCCGGTTACGACGGGGTGGCGGTGGGGGCGGAGTTCTGCCCCCGCCGGCTCGCCGCTCCGGGCGAGTTGGCGCCCTACCTCCGGCGGTGGAAAAGCCAGGGGCTCGGCGTCCAGTTCGTCACCCCGGCCGTGCGGGAGGGGGCGTTCGAGGCCGTGTGGGCGTGGCTTCGCGCCGCCCTCGAGGTCGCCCCGGGCGCCGAGGTGGCCTTCAACGACTGGGGGCTTTGGGAGAGGGCGCGGGCCGAGGGGCTCGCCTTTCGGGGGGTGGCCGGCCGGCTCCTCTCCCGGCAACGCCGGGGTCCCCGGGTGCTCGGCATGGTGGCGGCGGCCGCCCCGCGGGAGGCCCGGGAGCTCCGGGGAAGCGTCTGGGACGAGCCCGAAGGGGTGCGGCTCCTGGAGGAGTTCGGGGCCGTGGGGGTGGAGCTCGATCTCATCCTGCCGGGGCTCCGGGTGCCCGCGCTCCCCGGGGGGGTCACGCTCCGGGTCCACGCCCCCTGGATCCCGGTGGCCGTGGCGTTGGCGTGCCCCTGGACAGAGGCGCCGCTGGCCTGCGATCGGCCGTGCCGGGCGGCCGAACCCGCGTGCCTGCGGAACGACGAAGATCCCCACCCCCTCTGGTCCCGGGGCAACACGCTGTTCCTCCGGCGGGAGAGCGAACCCCCCGCCGCCTACCTCGCCCGGCTAGGAGCCGAGCGGCTCCTGTGGTCCCCCGAGATCCCGGGGTAGGGCGCCGGAACCGGGTTGCCAGAGCCCCGTCCGCGGGGCAACCTCCCGGGGGCATCACCGCGTCCCGGGGGCCGTGCCCCCCGGCTGGGACTGGCCGTGAGGTCTCGCGCTCCGAAATTGCGAGCCGCCTGGCTGCCCGGCCGCCTAGCCGCCCGGCGGGTCCGGCCCCTCAGTCGTCGAAGTCGCCCTGGGGGCCTTCCTCCTTGTGCAGGGTCTTGGCCCGCGCCCGGATCTTCTCCTCGGTCCACTCCGCCGGGTCCTCGATCCGCTCGGCCTTGGGTCCGAGGTCGTAGGACTCGGCCCGGAGGATGGCCTCGATCGCCAGCGGGGCCGTGTCGGCCGCGTTGAACACCTCGGTCAGGAGCCGGTAGGTGAACTCCTCCACCCCCCGGATCATCCGTTCCCGGATCTCGGCAGGCTGAGCCCAGAGTTTGTTCTCAAAGGGGAGGTTGAGCTTCTTGTAGTCGCCCTTCTTCCACCCCTTCTCCTTGGCGAAGGCCACCATCTCGGCCCAGAGTTCGTCGGTCACCCCCGCCCCGGGTTCCCGCACGAACTCGCCCTGGTCGTCGAGGATGGCGTTCCCGTACTCGTTCACCTTGACCCCCCAGGAGATCATCTGGAGCGCCGTGGCCACGTTGGCCTTGGTGGTCCGGGTCTCGGCCGCGATCCGCCGCAGGCGCTCGAAGCTGTTCCCCGAGGTGCCGTGCTGGGCGCCCGAGACCCCGTAGGGCTCCAGGGCCTTGTGGATCTCGGCGGTAAGTTCCACCTGGATCCCGGCGTCCGAGTCCTGGATGCCGTGGGAGGTGCCGTTGTTGAGGGCGATCCAGTCGGGGAACACCCCGTGGGCGTTGAGGCCCCGCACCAGGAACAGGGCCTCGTCGGGGGTCGAGAGGCCCGACTCCCCCTTGATCTCTCCCACCTCGGTCTCGAGGCCGGCCCAGGCGGGCACGTACCGGTAGAGGTCGAGGTTCGTAAGCAGGTTCTCGTCGTCGGGCAGGTGGGAGGCGTCGATCGCGATCGAGGTGATGCCGGCGTCGAACATGCTGGGGATCTCGGTGCGGGCCGTCTCCACGTCCTTGGGTTTCTTGAGGGTGTAGTGGTCCGCGTGGATCGCCACGGGCACGGTGATCCCCAGCTCGTTGGCGGCTTGGTCCACGTAGGTCGCCATGTTCCAGTAGTTCACGGCGCAATAGGCGCCGGTGCCGCCCTCGCTTTTGGCGATCTCGATGATGACCGCGGCGTTGGCCCGCTGGGCGGCCCGCAGCACCCCGTAGATCACGAACCGGTTCCGGGCGTTGGCCGCGATGGCCATGGCGCCGCCCTTGGCGAGCATGGCCCGGTCGATCACCTTGCCGCTCACCAGAAGCGCCCGGGAGTGGGGGAACAGCTTCCGGACGTTGGGCGGCCGGCCCACCTCGAGGGCCCTCTGGAACTCCTGGGAAGCGGACGACACGATCTGGCTCATGGAGATACCCCTCCGTCGAGGAACGGGGCCGCCCCGGGGCGGCCGAATCGATGGAAACCGCCGGAGACACCTACTTTTACGGAATCCAACGGGGCGGGTCAATGGTGTCCGCCGGGCGTCGGCCGGGCGAGGGGCCCGGCGGTACGCGTCGTGGACCGTAAGCTCGTAGAGCCTGGCCGTGCGTGGATCTGGGGGCGTTGTCTTCGCTGACCCCCTCGCAGGGGCCGCCTCGGCTCGGTCCGCTGCGGCGCGTGAGGG
>NZ_BAAHFQ010000016.1:0-48617 GCF_054681715.1 Deferrisoma sp. | reverse complement strand
GGCCGGCGGGCCCCGGGTGGCCGTGGTGGGGGCGGGGCCGGCCGGGCTCGCGGCGGCCCGGGACCTGGCCTTGGCCGGGTGCCGGGTGACCCTGGTGGACGCGGCGGCCGAGCCCGGGGGCATGCTCGTCCAGGCGATCCCGCCGTTTCGGCTGCCCCGGGAGGCCGTGGCCGCGGACCTGGCGCCGATCCTGGCCCTCTGCGCCGAGGTGCGCCTCGGGACCCCGGTTCGCGACCCCGAGGACCTGGAGCGCCTCCGGGCCGGGCACGGGGCGGTCGTGCTGGCCCTCGGGGCCGGCCGGGGCCTGGGGCTCGGGGTGCCCGGGTGGGGCGGCGGCCGGTGCCTCGACGCCCTGTCGTTCCTGCGGGCCTTCTGCCGGGGGGACCCGCCGGCCCTTGCGGGCCGGGTCGTGGTGGTGGGGGGCGGCAACGTGGCCCTCGACGCGGCCCGGGCGGCCGTGCGCGCCGGGGCCGGCGAGGTCCTGGTGGTCTACCGCCGGGACGAGGCCCAAATGCCGGCCGATCCCGACGAGGTCGCCCGGGCCCGGGCCGAGGGGGTGGGGTTCCGGTTCCTGCGGGCGCCCGAGGTCGTGGAGACCCGGGGGGACCGGATCCTCCTGCGGCTCCGGGAGACGCGCCCCGCCCCCCGGGGGGAGCCCGTGGCCCCGGGGGCCCGCGTCGAGGAGCTCGGGGCCGGCTGGGTGCTGGCCGCCGTGGGGCAGGCGCCCGAGCACCCGTTCCTGCCCGTCGGCCTCCTGGACGGCCGGGGCCGCGTCCGCACGGGGCCCGGGGGCGAGGTCCCGGGCCTCCCCGGGGTGTTCGCGGCCGGGGACGGCGTAACCGGGCCGGGCTACCTCACCGAGGCCCTGGCCTCGGGCCGCCGGGCGGCCGCGTCCGCCCTGGCCCTCCTGGGCCTTCCGGCCTGGCCCCCCCCGGACTCGGTGCCCCTCCCCAGGGGGCCCGTGCCCGGCCGGGCGGCCACGCTGGCCCGGGCCTGCCTTCGCACGGCCGGGTGCGACCGGTGCGAGGTGTGCCGGCAGCTCTGCCCCGACCTCGCCATCACCCGCGACCCCGAGGGCCGGGTCGCGATCGACCTGGCCTGGTGCAAGGGCTGCGGCATCTGCGCCGCCTTCTGCCCCCGGGGCGCCATCCGGATGGTGGCCGAGGGGTAGGGGAGAGCGTTCGGCCGCGGCGGCCCGGCGGGAGCCCCTCGCAGGAAGCCCCCAGTTTGCTTTTCCGGCCGATTCCCTGTAGGGTGGCGCCACCTCGCTTCTGTGTGCCCCCGCCTGAAGCCCCTTTCCGCCGCCTGGCGGTTTCCCCCAAGAAAAGGAAGGTTGCTTGAGCTTTTCATCGTTTGGCCTCTCTTCGCCCGTGGCGAAGGGCGTGGCCGCCTGCGGTTTCGTCTCCCCCACCCCCATCCAACGGCGCGCCATCCCGCCGGCCCTCGAGGGCCGGGACGTGCTGGGCCTTGCCCAGACCGGCACGGGAAAAACCGCGGCCTTCGCCCTGCCGATCCTCGAGCGCCTGAGCCGGGGACCCCGGGGCCGGGTGCGGGCCCTGGTGATCGCGCCCACCCGGGAGCTCGCCGAGCAGATCCACGACGCGTTTCGGTCCCTGGGCCGGGCCACCGGGCTTCGGTGCGCCACGGTGTACGGGGGAGTGGGCATGGCCCCCCAGGTGGCCCGGCTCCGGGGCGGGGCCGAGATCGTGGTGGCCTGCCCGGGCCGGCTGTTGGACCACCTGGGCCGGGGCACCTGCGACCTCTCCGGCGTGGAGGTGGCCGTGCTCGACGAGGCCGACCGCCTGTTCGACATGGGGTTTCTGCCCGACGTCCGAAGGATCCTCGGCCGGCTCCCGGCCGGGCGCCAGACCCTTCTGTTTTCGGCCACCATGCCCCGGGAGGTCGGGCGGCTCGTGGGCGAGGTGCTCCGGGACCCCGTGACCGTGCGGGTGGACCCGGCCCCGGCCGCGGCCACGGTGACCCACGCCCTCTACCCCGTGCCGGGCCACCGCAAGACCCCGCTCCTCCTGGAGCTCCTGCGCCGGACCCCGGCCGGGTCGGTCCTGGTGTTCACCCGCACGAAGCATCGGGCCAAGCGGCTCGCGGAGCAGCTCGCCCGGGCCGGCCACCGGGCCGCCTCGCTCCAGGGGAACCTCTCCCAGGCCCGGCGGCGGGCCGCCATGGAGGGGTTTCGGTCCGGGAAGTTCCGTATCCTCGTGGCCACCGACATCGCGGCACGGGGCATCGACGTGGCCGGGGTGTCCCACGTGATCAACTACGACATGCCGGACACGGTGGACGCCTACACCCACCGCATCGGCCGCACCGGCCGGGCGAGCCGCACCGGCGACGCCTTCACCCTGACCACCCCGGACGACGCCGGCATGGTGCGGGCGATCGAGCGGGCCCTGGGGGCGGCCCTGGAGCGCCGCACCCTGGCCGGGTTCGACTACGGCGCGCCGGCGCCCCGGCCCGAGGGGGGCCGCCCGCGCCCCCGGCCGGACCGGGCGCGGCGGTGGCGGGGGGGACGGGCCGCGGCGCCGGCCCCGGCGGGGTGATCCGGTGGCCCTGCCCTGGGAGACCCTGGACCGGGTGGACACCCCCGAGGGCCCCCTGGAGCTCCGGTGCCGGGGGGGCCGGGACTACCTCATCACGGTGGCCGGCCGGGTGCTCATGTCGAGCGCGGCCCACCGGTCCGAGGTGGTTCTGGGGGAGCTGGCCTGCGAGGGCCTCGCGGCCCGGCCGGCCCCCCGGGTCCTGGTGGGGGGGCTGGGGATGGGCTATACGTTGCGGAGTGTCCTGGACCTCCTTCCGGCCTCGGCCCGGGTGGTGGTGGCCGAGATCAACCCGGCGGTGGTGGGGTGGTGCCGGGGTCCCCTGGCCGGCCTGACCCGCCGGGCGGTGGAGGACCACAGGGTCCGGGTCGAGGTGGCCGACGTGGCCCGGGTGGTGGCGAGGGCGCCGGCCGGGGGGTTCGACGCCGTGGTGTACGACCTCTACCAGGGGCCCCACCTCAGCGCCCGGCGCCGCGACGACCCCCTCTACGGCACCCGGGCCGTGGCCGCGGTCCGCCGGGCCCTGCGGCCGGGAGGCCGGTTTGCCGTGTGGGGCGAGGACCACGACCCGGGGTTCGAAAAGACCTTGCGGCGAGAAGGGTTTTCGGTGCGGGTCCACCGGCCGGTCACCGGG
The DNA here is from genome assembly GCF_054681715.1 of Deferrisoma sp. NCBI lineage: Bacteria > Pseudomonadati > Thermodesulfobacteriota > Deferrisomatia > Deferrisomatales > Deferrisomataceae > Deferrisoma > Deferrisoma sp. The sequence continues at coordinate 45,428 of NZ_BAAHFQ010000016.1, read as the reverse complement.
GCGCGGCGGCACGTGGTGTACCTGGGCACGGCGCCGGGCCGCGGAAGCCCGCCCGGGGCCTGATCCCGCGCCGGTCTGCCCCCACCCCCGCGGCCGCGGGGGTGGCGCGCTGGGCCGGAACCCTCCCCCTGGCGCGAGGAGGTGATCCCATGCGCTGGATCGACGCCCACACCTTGTCCGAAGTTCTCCCGTACGCAGATCTGGTTGGGGCCCTGGAGCGGATGTTCCGGGAGGGATGCCGGGTGCCGGTGCGGCACCACCACGACCTGGGGGAGGTGGACCGGGAGCGGGCCACCCTCCTTCTCATGCCGGCCTGGAGGGAGGGCGCGGCCTTGGGGGTCAAGGTCGTGAGCGTGTTCCCCTCGAACCGCGCCCGGGGCGAGCCCTCCGTGTACGGCACCTATCTCCTCCTGGACCCGAAGAGCGGCCGGCCCCTGGCGGCCCTGGACGGCACGGAGCTCACCCGGCGGCGCACGGCCGCGGCCTCGGCCCTGGCGAGCCGGTTCCTCGCCCGGCCCGACAGCCGCCGGCTTCTCGTCGTCGGGACCGGGGCGCTCGCCCCCCACCTGGCCCGGGCCCACGCCGGGGTCCGGCCCGTCAAGGAGATCCGGGTGTGGGGCCGGACCCCCGAGCGGGCCCGGGCGCTTGCGGAGCGCCTCGCGGCCGAGGGGTTCCCGGCGGTGCGGGAGCCCGACCTCGAGGCCGGGGTGCGGTGGGCCGACATCGTGACCACCGCGACCCTGGCCCGGGAGCCCCTGGTGCGGGGTCGGTGGCTCCGGCCCGGCGCCCACCTCGACCTCGTGGGCGGGTTCACCCCGGAGATGCGGGAGGCCGACGACGAGGCCGTGGCCCGGGCCCGGGTGTTCGTGGACACCCGGGAGGGCGCGCTCCGGGAGGCCGGGGACCTCGTGCAGCCCCTGCGAACCGGCGTGCTTCGGGCCGAGGACGTGGAGGCCGACCTCTTCGACCTCTGCCGGGGCCGGCACCCGGGCCGGCGGCGGGCGGCCGAGATCACCCTGTTCAAATCGGTGGGCACGGCCCTGGAGGACCTGGCCGCGGCCGCGCTGGCCTGGGAGCGGGTGGGGTGAGGGGTTCTGCCAATCGTCAAAGCTTCTGCCCGCTCTCCGACCGGCCCTGTTCCACCTGGATCTCCCGGACCACCTCGGCCTTGTCCAGGAAGATGTAGACCACCTGATTCTCGGTCTTGGTCTTTCCGAACAAGCTTCCCAGGTACGGGACGTAACTCGTCGCGTCGGCGCGGGCCTCCGAATACCCGTACACGAGAATCGTCCCCTCGGCCGTCTGCTTCACGCTCTGGGGTTCGCCCAGGATCTCGATCACCTGGACCCGGGTTGTTTTGCCCTTCTGGATCCGGTCCAGGTCTTCCTGGGCCACCCGGCGGCCCGAGGTGGTGGCGCAGGCGCTGAGGGCCAGGAGGGCGGCGGCGAGGAGGGTGGCAGCGCGGAACATCGGGGGCTCCTTCCGGCGGGGGCCGTGGCACGAGAAGCGGGCTCTTCCACCCCCACCCTCGCACAGGTTCCCCCGTTGTCAAATCCGCCCCCGGGGGGCGTCCCGGTCCGGGTCCGGGGCTCAGGGCGGGGCCGCCGCAAGGGGGATCACCACCCGGTCCAGGCGATCGGGACCGGCCCGGATCCGGGTCTCTCCCCGGAGGAGAACGGCGCCCGAACCCGAGGGGAGCTCGCCCTCGGCGACGAGCCGGTAGCGCCCCGGCGGCAGCCGGAGGTGGAACGACCCGTGGTACCCGCTCCGGGTCTCCGCCACCGGGGGCCCCGGGGCCGTCGCCCGGTACGCCTCCACCCGCACCCCCTCGACCCCCATCCCCCGGAACGCCGTTTTCCCCGACACCGTGGCCCGGCCGGGGCCCGACCCCTGGCACCCGGCGACGAAGAGGAGGACCCCGAACCCCGCCGCGAGCCCGCGCGCCGCCCTACGCCGCACCCGGGCTCCCTGCCGAGGCGGGGGGCCGGGCGCGGTCCGCCTTCTCCCGGACGTACAGGACCTTCTTGACCCGGGCCACCACGTTTCCCCCCCCGTCCCGTACCTCCACCGTGAAGGTGGGAAGCGCCTTTCGCCCACCCCGGGTTTCCTCCCGGATCCGTTCTAGCGCGTCCGGGTCCAGGCGGAACTCGGCCCGCACCGTGCCCCGACCGGGTTTCACGAACTCGATCTCGGCCGCCTTGTCCCACACCACGTAGCCCGGCCCCAGGTTGTGGATCAGCATGAGCATGTAGAAGGGGTCGGTCATGGCGTAGAGGCTGCCACCGAAGTGGGTGCCCACGTAGTTCCGGTTGAAGAACCGGTGGCGCATCTCCACGTCGATCTCCCGGTAATCGGGGCTCACCCGGCGCACCCGGATCCCGGCCCCGAGGAACGGGGGGTAGAGGTTCAAAAGCAGGCGAAGCAGGCGGTGATTCATGGAAGTCCTGTGGGCTGGAAAGCTGGAAGGCTCGAACGCTGGAACGCGGGAGGGCCGTTGATCCCGTCTTCCCGGTCCGTTCTGCAGCCGGACCGGGGCCTCCCGGCCGGCCCCCAAGGGTGCCGCATCGAAGGGGCGTTGCACAAGGGCCGGGGCGCTTGAAGGGGTGGGGGGCTTCGGCTACCATGCCGGGACGCTTTGCGGCGCCGGGCCCCTCTGGTCGGTCCGGCCGCGTTCCCGTTTTGACGAGCCCATGCGACGACCGTCCGACCGAGCGATCTTCCAGGCCCTCCTGCTCGCGGCCTGCTTTCTCCTCCTGGCCCGGCCCGAGCGGCTCTGGTCCTCGATCCCGCCGCGGTTGCCGGCGGAGATCGCGGCGCCGGTGTTCGCGCCCGTGGTGGCGCCCGAGCTGCCGCCCGTGGCCCAGGTGCTGGGCGACCGGGCCGAACAGGGGCTCCTGGAGGCGGCCAACGTGCGGCGCGAGGCGGGAGATGTGGGCCGGGGGGAAAACCTGGCCGCGGTGCTCGGTGCCGCGGGCGTGCCCGCGGCCGAGGTGCTCGCCTTCGCCAAGGCGCTCAAACCCGTCCTCGACCCCAAGCGCATGCGGCCGGGCGACGCCTACGAGGTCTGGGTGGGCCCGGAGGGGCGGCTCCTGCGGTTCGAGTACCGCCGAAGCCCGCTGGAGGTGTACCGGGCCGAGGCCCGGCCCGAGGGCGGCTGGCGGGCCTGGAAGGTGGACGTGCCCGTGGAGCGCCGCCAGAAGAGCCTGGTGGGCCGGGTGGAGGGGAGCCTGTACGAGTCGTTTCTGGCCGCGGGGGCCGACGCCGACCTCGTGATGGCCTTTGTGGAGCTCTTCTCCTGGGACGTGGACTTCACCCGGGAGACCCGGGAGGGCGACGAGTTCCGGGCCATCTACGAGCAACTCTGGGTGGGGGACGAGTTCGTGGGGAACGGCCGGATCCTGGCCGCCCAGTACCGGGGGCAGGCCGGAATCCACACGGCCGTGTACTACCGGTCGGACAAGACCGAGGGGTATTTCGACCCCGAGGGGCGAAGCGTCCGGAAGAGCTTCCTGCGCTCGCCGCTTCGGTTCACCCGGATCTCGAGCCGGTTCAGCCTGCGCCGCCGCCACCCGATCCTGAAGGTGGTCCGGCCCCACCGGGGCGTGGACTACGCCGCGCCCCGGGGCACCCCGGTGTGGAGCGTGGCCGACGGCACGGTCCGGTACGCCGGGTGGAAGGGCCAGGCGGGCAAGACCGTGATCGTGCGCCACAGCCGGGGATACGAGACCTATTACAACCACCTGTCCCGGTTCGCGCCGGGCATCCGCAAGGGGGTCCGGGTGCGGCAGGGCCAGGTGATCGGGTACGTGGGCGCGACCGGGCTCGCCACCGGGCCCCACCTGGACTTTCGGGTGAAGAAGAACGGCCGCTGGGTGAACCCCCTGACCGAAAAGTACCCGGCCGGCGACCCGGTGCCCAGGGCCGAGCGCGAGGCCTACCGGGCCTGGGCGGCCGAGTGGGTCGGGCGGCTCGAGGCCCTGGCCCCGGTTCTCGAGGTGGCTAAGGAGAACCGTCCGTGAGGGCCGTGGTCCAGCGGGTGAGCCGGGCCGAGGTGCGGGTGGGGGGCGAGGTGGTGGGCCGGATCGGCCGGGGCTTCCTGGTGCTGGTGGGGGTCGAGCCCGACGATACGGAGGCCGACGTGGCCTATGTCGCCGAGAAGGTGGCGGGCCTACGGGTGTTCGAGGACGCCCAGGCCCGCATGAACCTCGACCTCTCGGCCGTGGGCGGCGGGGTTCTCTTGGTGAGCCAGTTCACGCTCTTGGCCGACTGCCGGAAGGGCCGGCGGCCCTCGTTCACCGGGGCGGCCGAGCCGGGCAAGGCCGAGGCCCTGTACGAGGCCGTGGCCGCGCGGCTGCGGGGGCTCGGGGTGCCGGTGGAAACGGGCCGGTTCCGGGCCGAGATGGAGGTGGAACTCGTGAACGACGGCCCGGTGACCCTGCTCCTGGACTCCAAGCGCAGGTTCTAAAAACGGTCGCCGGTCGCCGGTCGTCGGTCGTCGGTCGGGTTTTGGGTGGACGAACCCTCGGCCCCTGTGGGGCCTCATGGCGGGGGACGGAACTGGGGTGCCCTCCCCCCGCGCGGCACATCGGAGGTGCCATCGTGTTCGCAGGAAAGAGCTGATGCGCGATACACGCCGGGGGGCTTGGCCTTCCAGCTTTCGAGCGTCCCAGCGTCCGAACGTCCTAGCGTCCTAGCGTCCCAGCATTTCCAACGTCCCAACGTTCAAACGGTGACCATGCTCCTGGGCCTTCTCTCCGACACCCATCTGGCCGAGCCGGACGACCGGCTCGAGGCCCTGCTTCGGGGCCCCCTGGGGCCGGCCGAGGTGCTCCTCCACGCCGGCGACCACACGGGGCCGGCCGTGGTGGATTACCTGGAGTTCGTGGAGCCCCGGCCCTATCACGGGGTGCTGGGGAACATGGACGGCCCCGGCCTGGGGGGGCGCCTGCCGCCCACCCGGGTCCTGGAGCTCGGGGGCTGCCGGGTGGGCCTGGTGCACGGGTGGGGGCCGCCGGCCGGGCTGGCCGAGCGGGTGGCCGAGGTGTTCCGGAACGAAGGCGTCCATCTCGTGGTGTTCGGCCACAGCCACGCCGCCGAGGACCGGACGATCGGCGGGGTGCGGTTCGTGAACCCCGGCTCGGCCTTCGACCGCCGGTGGGCCCCCCGGCGCACCGTGGCCCTGGTGGAGGTGGGGCCGGGCGGGGTGGGGCGGGTCGAGTTCGTGGAGGTGCCCGAGTGACCCGGAAGCTCCTTTGGGCCCCGTGGCGGATCGAGTACATCCGGGGCCCCAAGCCCGAGGGGTGCGTGTTCTGCTCGGCGCTCGCCGCGGGGGACGACCGGGCCCAGCTCGTGCTGCGCCGGGGCGAGCGGTGTTTTGTCATCCTGAACCGGTACCCGTACAATGCCGGCCACCTCATGGTGCTCCCCCAGCGCCACGTGGGGGGGATGGAGGACCTCACGGCCGACGAGGCCGCCGAGCTCTGGGCCCTGGCCGTGGAGGCCAAGGGGGTGCTCCAGGAGGCGCTTCGGCCCGACGGGTTCAACGTGGGCCTGAACCTCGGCCGGGCGGCCGGCGCGGGGGTGGCCGAGCACCTCCACCTTCACATCGTCCCCCGGTGGGTGGGCGACACGAACTTCCTGCCGGTGTTGGACGACGTCCGGGTCGTGAACCAGTACCTCGGCGACCTGTACGACGAGCTCCGGCGGATCTGGCCCGCCGGGGCCCCGAGTTACTGAACCCCTTCTGCGGGAGGCGCGCGCATGTTTCGGTTCCTGAAACGGGTGGTCCTTGCCGCGGTGATCGTGGCCGTGGCCCTGGTGGCGATCCAGCCCGAAAACCTCCAGGCCCTGGGCCAGACCATCCAGTTCCACGTGAAGCTCTGGGACCTGTGGCACCTCTACTCGACGCCGCCGTTCCCGGTGGCCCTGCTGTTTGGCGCCTTTTTCCTCCTGGGGCTCCTCGTGGCCGGGTTCCACGGGGTCTTCGAGCGGCTGGCCCGGCGGGCCGAGGTGCGAAAGCGCGACCGGCGCATCCGGGAGCTCGAGGCCGAGGTGGAGGCGCTCAAGAAACAGCTCGCAGAGATCCGGCCCCCGGCCGAGCCGCCGGCCCCGGCCGCCCCGGTCAAGGACGCCCCTCCCGCGGCGCCCCCGCCCGCCGAGGACGAACCCACCCTCTAGCCCGGAACCGCCATGCCGGCCGTCCCCGCCCCCAAGGCTCCCGGTGCCGCCAAGCTCACCCCGATGATGCGGCAGTACCTGGAGCTCAAGCAGGCCCACCCCGACTGCATCCTGCTCTTTCGGCTCGGCGACTTCTACGAGATGTTCTTCGAGGACGCCGAGGTGGCGAGCCGGGAGCTCGAGATCACCCTCACGAGCCGCGAAAAGGGCGAGAACGCCGTGCCCATGTGCGGGGTGCCCTGGCACTCGGCCAAGGGCTACATCGCCCGGCTCGTGGAGCGCGGGTACAAGGTGGCGATCTGCGAGCAGGTGGAGGACCCCCGGGAGGCCAAGGGGATCGTGCGCCGGGAGGTGGTGCAGGTCATCACCCCGGGCCTCGTGACCGACACCGAGATGATCGAGGCCAAGGAGGCCCAGTACCTGGCGGCCGTGGTGCCGGGCCGGCGCGCCGTGGGGTTCGCCTACGCCGACGTGACCACGGGCGCGTTCCGGATCGGGGAGGTTCGGACCTGGGAGGAGCTGGCCGACGAGCTGGGCCGCATCGGCCCCCGGGAGGTCCTGGTGCCCGAAGGCGAGGAGGTGCCGGCGGCCTGGCCCCGGGGCGTCGAGGTGACCCCGCGGCCGGCCGAGGAGTTCGACCGGCGGCGGGCCCGCAAGGCCCTGCGGGAGCACCTGGCCGGGGCCGACCTGGCCGGCTACGGGGTGGACGACCTGGGCGAGGGCATCCGGGCGGCGGCCGCCGTGCTGGCCTACGTGGCCGCCAACTACCCGAGCGCGCTCGCGAACCTGCGGGACGTGGGCCGCCACGCCTCGGGGGCCCATCTGGTGCTCGACGAGACCACCCTCCGGAACCTCGAGGTGTTCACCACGATCTCCGGGGGCCGGCGCGAGGGCACCCTGGTGCACCTGTTGGACCGCACCCGCACCCCGATGGGCGGCCGGTGCCTGCGGGAGTGGGTGGCGTTTCCCCTGCGGGACGTCGAGGCGATCCGCCGCCGCCAGGAGGCCGTGGGGGAACTCGTGCGCCGGGGCGACACCCGCCAGCGGATCCGGGAGGCCCTGAAGCAGGTCTACGACGTGGGCCGGCTCGCCGGAAAGGTGGCCATGGGCACCGCGAACGCCCGGGACCTGGTGGCGCTCCGGTCGTCCCTGGAGACGCTGCCCGCCCTCGCCGGGCTCCTGGAGGACGCCGACGCCGGGCTTCTGCGGGACCTGGGGGCCGATCTGGGCCCCCTGCCCGAGCTCACCGATCTTCTCGCCCGGGCCCTGGTGGACGACCCGCCCGTGGTTCTGACCGAGGGCGGCCTTCTGCGGGACGGGTTCGACTCCGAGCTCGACGAGTTGCGGCTCATCCAGCGGGACGGCCGGGGCTGGATCGCGGCCCTCCAAGCCCGGGAGCGGGAGCGCACGGGGATCGGGTCGCTCAAGATCGGGTTCAACAAGGTGTTCGGGTACTACATCGAGGTGACCCGGGCGAATCTCCACCTGGTGCCCCCCGAGTACGAGCGCCGCCAGACCCTGGCGAACGCCGAGCGGTTCGTGACCCCGGAGCTCAAGGAGATGGAGGCCAAGGTGCTGGGGGCCGAGGACCGGGCCAAGGCCCTGGAGTACCGGAGGTTCCTGGAGCTCCGGGACGAGGTGGCCGGGCACCTAGAGGCGCTCCAGACCCGGGCCCGGGCCCTGGCCGTGCTCGACACGGTGGCGGCCCTTGCCGAGGTGGCCGTGGAGCGCGGGTACGTGTGCCCCCGGGTCCACGAGGGGTTCGCCCTCGAGATCCGGGGCGGCCGGCACCCCGTGGTGGAGGCCGCGCTCCAGGGGGAGCGGTTCGTGCCCAACGACCTCGTCTTGGACGAGGACCAGCATCTGGCGATCATCACCGGGCCCAACATGGCCGGGAAATCCACGATCCTCCGGCAGACGGCGCTCATCGTGCTCCTGGCGCAGATGGGGTCGTTCGTGCCGGCCGAGTCGGCCGCGGTGGGGCTCGTGGACCGGATCTTCACCCGGGTGGGGGCCTCGGACGACCTGTCCCGGGGCCGGTCCACCTTCATGGTGGAGATGACCGAGACCGCGAACATCCTCCACAACGCCACGCCCCGGAGCCTCGTGGTCCTGGACGAGATTGGCCGCGGCACCTCCACCTTCGACGGGCTCTCCATCGCCTGGGCCGTGGCCGAGCACATCCACGACCTGGGGTGCCGGACCCTGTTTGCCACCCACTACCACGAGCTCACCGACCTGGAGCGCACGCTCAAGGGCGTGCGCAACTTCAACGTGGCGGTGAAGGAGTGGGAGGGCCGGGTCATCTTCCTGCGGCGGCTCGTGGAGGGCGGGGCCAGCCGGTCCTACGGGATCCAGGTGGGCCGGCTCGCGGGGCTGCCCGAGGCCGTGGTGGACCGGGCCGGCGAGATCCTCCGGAACCTGGAGGAGGGGGAGCTCGACGAGGGCGGAAAGCCGCGATTCGCGCTGCGCCACCGTGTGGCCGGCCCCCCGGGAGCCCAGCAGCTCGACCTCTTCGCCGCGGCCCGGGAGCGCCGGCTCGCCGGGTTCGCCCGGGAGGTGGCGGCCGTGGAGGTGGAGCGGTTGACCCCGGTGGAGGCCCTGGTGCGGCTCGATGAGCTCCGGGCCCGGGCCCGGGAGCTCCTGGCCCGGGAGGCAAAGGAATGAGGCGGTTTGGCCGGTGGGCGGTGGCCCTTGTCCTCACCCCCGCCCTGGCGGCGGCCTCGCCGGTGCCGGCGGTGATCGAGGCCTACCTCCACCAGCGGGAGGGGGACGCCGAGGCCGCGCTCCGGAGCCTCGAGGCCGCCCTCGACGAGGACCCGGCGTCGGCGTATCTGCGGGCGGAGATCGCCCGGACGCTGGCCCGGGAGCGCCGGTACGGCGAGGCCCTGGCCGTGGTGGACGAGGGGCTCTCCCGCCGGCCGGGGCACCCGGAGCTTCTGCTGCTTCGGGCCCAGCTCCTCCAGGTCATGAACCGAAGCGCCGAGGCGGCCCAGGCCGCGGCCGAGGCCGCCCGGGCCGGCGCGGGCGACCGGGCCTACGACCTGGCCGTCCGGATCCACGAATCCCAGGGAAGCCTGGAGGAGGCGGCGGAACTGGCGGCCCGGTGGGCCGAGGCGTCCGGTTCGGCCGACGCGTGGTTCGCGCGCGGGCGCCTCCTGGCCCGCCTGGCCCGGGCCGAGGAGGCCCGGGCCGCCCTCCGCCGGGCCCTCGACCGGGACCCCAACCACCGGGCGGCCCTCCGGGCCCTGGCGGCGCTCGAGGCCGAGGCCGGAAACGCACCGCAGGCCGAGGCCCTCTACCGCCGGGTGATCGAGGCGAACCCCCACGACGTGGAGGCCCGGTTCCGCCTGGGCCAGGTGCTCCTCAAACAGGGCCGGGTGGACGAGGCCCTGGAGGTGTTCGAGGCGGCCGAGCGCTGGAGCGGGGGGGACCCGTCGCTCCGGTTCCGGCTGGGGATCCTGCTCCTCCAGGAGGACCGGCCGGCCGAGGCCGAGACCGTGTTCCGCACCATGGCCCAGGCCCACGGCGAGGATCCCCGGGCCTGGTACCTCCTGGGGGTGAGCCTGCTGGCCCAGGAGAAGTACGCCGAGGCCCTGGAGGCTTTGGAAAAGGTGCCCGGGGACGCGGCCGAGTACCCCGACGCCCTGGTCCGCCGGGCCATCGCGCTCGAAAGCCTCGACCGGCCCGACGAAGCCCGGGAACTCCTGGAGGGCTGGCTCGCCGAGCACCCCGACGACGAGGAGGTCACCCTGGCGCTCGCCGGGTTCTGGGAGGACCGGGGGGAGTTCCGGAAGGCCGCCGACGTGCTGGAGGCCTACCTGGCCGAGCACGAGACCCAAAACCACCGGGTCTACTTCACCCTCGGGGTCCTCTACGACAAGATGAAGGACTGGCAGCGGAGCGTCGAGTACATGAAGCGCTCCCTGGAGCTCAACCCCGACGACCCCCACGCCCTCAACTACCTCGGGTACACCTACGCCGAGAAGGGCATCCACCTGGAGGAGGCCGAGCGGCTGATCCGGAAGGCCCTGGAGCTCAAGCCCGGCGACGGGTTCATCACCGACAGCCTCGGGTGGGTCTTTTACCAGCAGGGCCGGTACGAGGAGGCGGCCGAGACCCTCCGGAAGGCCTTGGAGGCCCAGCCCGAGGACCCGATCATCTGGGATCACCTGGGCGACGCCCTGCGCAAGCTCGGCCGCACCGACGAGGCCCGGGAGGCCTACCGCAAATCCCTGGAGTTCGCGCCCGACTCCGAGGCGGTCCGCCGCAAGCTGGAGGAGCTCGAGTGACCCGGCGGGCACTGGGGCTCGTGCTCGTCTTGGCCCTGGCCGCCTGCGGCCCCCGGTTCGTGCGGCCGGGGGCGGGGCCGGCCCGCGATCCGACCCCCTGGGTCGAGCGCCTCGGGGCCCTCGACCGCTCGCCCGGTCGGCTGCGGCTGGCCGGGCGGTTTCGTTCGGGCCCCCTGGGAAGCGCCCGGTTCGGGGCGGCCGTGGCCGAAGGGGAGGGCCTTCGGCTCGACGCCGCGGCCGGGCCCTTCGGCACCGCGGTCCTGTCGCTCGGGTGCCGGGGGGACCGGTGCCTCGCCTACCTCCCGGCCGAGCGCCGGGCGGTGGAACTCGACTCCGGGGGGCTGTGGTTCGCCCGGATCCTCCTGGGCCGGGTGCCCCGCGTGGGCCGGCCGGTGGGGGCCTGGGAGACCCCCGAGGGCGGGACCGTGCTCGTCTTCGCGGGCCCCGACGGGTGGACCGAGGAGGTGGAGTGGGAGCCGGGGGCCGGCCGGCCGGCCCGGGCCCGGTTCCTCCGGGACGGCCGGGTCGAGGCCGAGCTCTCCTGGGACGGCCGGGTCGCCGGGGCCGATTTTGCATACCCCGCCCACATCCGACTGAAGCTTCGGGAACCCTCTGCCGATTATGTACTGGAGGTTGAACGGGTGGAGCCCGCGGCCCAGATCGATCCCGAGCTCTTCGGGCTTCGGCTGCCGCCGGGCGTGCGCGTGGAACGGCCGGAGGAGACCGAAGCGTGGAAACCAACCCGAACGCCGCTGTGGTGGAGGGCGCCCCCGGGCTAGACCCCGCGGAACCCCACGATCCCCAGGGGCTCATGGGCCGCCGGGACTTCCGGGTCCTGGTGGTGGACGACTCGCCCGGGCTCCGGCGGGAGGTCCTCGACCTGCTCGCCCGGGTGGACTTCGTGGCGCAGGCCGACGAGGCCGGGAACGGGCTCGAGGGATTCAAGAAGGCCCTGGCCTCCCCCCCGGATCTCGTGCTCTGCGACCTCGTGATGCCCACGGTGGACGGGTTCAAGTTCCTGGGGCTCGTGCGGGCGCGGCCGGAACTCCGGGACGTGCCGGTGATCCTGCTGACCGGCGAGACCGACGTGGACACCAAGATCCGGGGCCTGGAGCTCGGCGCCAGCGACTACGTCACCAAGCCCTTCGACGCCGGGGAGCTCCTGGCGCGCATCAAGGTGCAGCTCAAGATCAAGGCCCTCCAGGACGCCCTCAAGGCCTCCAACGAGCAGCTCCGGCGCCTCTCCTCCACCGACCCCCTCACGGGCCTCTACAACCGCCGCCACTTCATGGGCGTGCTCGAGACCGAGTTCGAGCGCACCGACCGGTACGGCACGCCGCTTTCCTTCGTGATGTTCGACATCGACCACTTCAAGCGCCTCAACGACACCTACGGCCACCAGGCCGGGGACGACGTGCTCCGGGAGATGGGCCGGGTGGTCCGGGAGGCCATCCGGACCTCGGACGTGCCCGGGCGGTACGGCGGCGAGGAGTTCTGCGTGCTGCTGCCCCATACCGAGGTGGAGGGTGCCGCCGAGTTCGCCCGGCGGCTCCGGCTCACGGTGGAGAACCACCCGTTTCCCGCCCAGGGGGAGGTCCTGCGGGTCACCGCGAGCTTCGGGGTGGCCGCGTGTCCGTCGGCGGCGGTCGAACGGGCCCAGGACCTGATCGGGCTGGCCGACGAGGCGCTCTACCGGGCCAAACACGAAGGACGAAACCGCGTGGTGGTGAGGAAGCCATGAACTGCCCCCAGTGCCGACACGTGAACGCCCCGGAACGAAACTTCTGCGGGAGCTGCGGGTTCGCCCTGGCCTCGTTCTGCCCCCGGTGCGGGTTCCGGAACCTCTCGTCCGACCGGTTCTGCGGGGGGTGCGGGGGGGCGATGGCCGCCGCCCAACGGCAGGCGGAGCCGGCCCCTCGGCCCGCGGCGGTGGCCTCGCCCGCATCGTCGTCCCCGCCGCCGGCCGACGACGGGACCCTGGCCGAGCTCCTCCAGGCGGCCGAGGAGGCCACCCGGGCGGCGGAGGAACCCGAGGACGTGCGGGTCAGCCAGGACGACATCGACGCCCTGTTCGGAGAGTAGGCCGTGACCCAGGCCCTTCCCAAAAAAGTTGAGGCCCGGTTGGGCCAGCTCCTCGTCGAGGACGGGGCCCTCACCCCCGAGGAGCTCGAGCAGGCCCTCGCCGAGCGCCAGCACCGGGGGCTTGCCGGGAAGCCCCTGGGCAAGTTCCTCGTGGAGGCGGGGTACGTCAAGGAGAAGGAGTTCCTCCAGGCCCTGGGCCGCCAGTTCAACCTGGCCGTGATGGACCTGGAGGACGTGGAGATCCAGGACGACCTCACGGCCGAGGTGCCGGCCGAGTTCTGCCGCAGGCACCGGGTGATCCCGCTCTTTGCCATCGGCGACGAGGTTACCGTGGCCGTGGCCGACCCCACGAAGATCGAGGTCATCGATCTCGTCTCCGGCATGCTCAAGCGCCCGATCCAGCCGGTGCTCGCGAGCGAGACCCAGGTCCTCCAGGCGATCCACGCCCACTACCGAAGCGACGGCGAAGAGGACGAAGAGGGGGAGCGGGACGACTTCGTCACCCTGAGCCGGCTCGACGTGGACTCCGGCGGTGAGGGGGTCGACATCGAGAGCCTCCGGCGGGCCGGCGAAGAGGCGCCGATCGTCAAGCTCGTGGACAAGGTGCTGAAGCTCGCCGTGCGGGAGGGCGCGAGCGACATCCACATCGAGCCCGGCGAGGAAAATCTTCTCGTGCGGTTCCGGATCGACGGGGTGCTCCAGAAGCGGTTCGCGTTCTCGGTGCGGCTCGCCCCCGCGGTGGTGAGCCGGATCAAGATCCTCTCCGATCTCGACATCTCGGAGCGGCAGCGGCCCCAGGACGGCCGGATCCAGCTCAAGATGGGGGAGCGGGAACTCGAGTTCCGGGTGAGCGTGCTGCCGGTCTATTACGGCGAGAAGGTGGTCATGCGGATCCTCGACCGGGCCAGCGTGCGGGTGCGGCTCGAGGACCTGGGGTTTTCCCCCCGGAACCTGGAGATCTTCACGTCCCTGATCCGCCAGCCCAACGGGATCGTACTCGTCACCGGGCCCACCGGGAGCGGGAAATCCACCACCCTCTACGCGGCCCTGAACGCCATCAACTCCATCGAGAAGAACATCGTCACGGTGGAGGACCCGGTGGAGTACCAGATCCCGCTGATCAACCAGGTGGGCGTGAACCCCAAGCGGGGACTCACCTTCGCCGGCGCCCTGCGCTCGATCCTCCGGCAGGACCCCGACATCATCATGATCGGCGAGATCCGCGATCCCGAGACCGGCCAGATCGCCGGCGAGGCGGCCCTCACCGGGCACCTGGTGCTCTCGACCCTCCACACCAACGACGCCCCGAGTTCCATCACCCGGCTCGTGGAGATGGGGGTGGCCCCGTTCCTGCTGGCCCCGACGCTCCTGGGCGTTCTGGCCCAGCGGCTCGTGCGGCGGATCTGCCCCCAGTGCAAGGCGCCCTACGATCCCAAGCCGGCCGAGATCGCCGAGGCCGGGGCCGAGGCCCTGGTGGGCAAGGTGACCTTCTACAAGGGGAAGGGCTGCGGGTACTGCGGGGGAACGGGATACCGGGGGCGGACCGGGATCCACGAGGTGCTCAAGGTGGACGAGGCGATCCGGGAGCTCATCCTGGAGAAGGCGAGCACGGGCCAGATCCGACGGGCGGCCTACGCCACGGGCCTGCGGGATCTCCGGTTCGACGGACTGCGGAAGGTGGTGGCCGGCGTGACGACCCTGGCGGAGGTCATCCGGGTCACGAAGGCGGTGGAGTGAGCGATGAAGGCGGAGTACGTGAATGCGTTTCTCGCGCCCTCGGTGCGGGTGCTCGAGAAGATGGCCCGGACCCAGGTCAGGGTGGGGAAGCCCCGCCGGGTGGGGGACATGCTTCTGGACAACCGGGTCAGCATCCTGATCGGGGTCCAGGGGCGGCTCAACGGCTCGGTGCTCCTCACCGGGGAGAAGGATGTGGCCGCCAGGGTGTGCGAGCGCATGCTCGGCGCGCCCGTTTCCGGGCCCGAGGAGGTGCGGGCCATCTTGGCCGAGCTCGCCAACATGATCGTGGGGAACGCCACGGGCCACCTCTACGACCTGGGGATCCGGGAAGGCATCACCCCTCCGGCCGTGATGGAGGGGCCCGAGGTGAACCTGGGCTTTGGAGAAGGGATGGAGAGCGTTCTCCTGCCCCTCGAGACCGAGGCGGGCAGGCTCGACCTGGTGATTTCGCTGGCGCCCGAGGCGCCCTGAGCCGGCACGGCGGCGAGAAGGAGAGGAACCCATGACGAAACGGGCGATGGTGGTGGACGACAGCCCCTACATCCAGAAGGAGCTCACGAAGATCCTGGAGCGCCACGGCTGCGAGGTGGTGGCCACGGCCTCCAACGGGCTCGAGGCGGTCAAGAAGTACAAGGAACTCAAGCCCGACTTCGTGACCCTGGACCTCGTGATGCCCCAGATGGGGGGTATCCAGACCCTGGTGCTGCTCAAAAAGATCGACCCCGGGGCTACGGTGATCATGGTCAGCTCCATGTCGAGCAAGGACCAGATCGTGGAGTGCGCCAAGGCCGGGGCCAAGCACTACATCTTGAAGCCCTTCGAGGAGGAGAAGGTCGTCGAGGTCCTGAACAAGGTGGTGTTCGGGGCGGGGTGAGGCTTGCGACGGGTCGGAGGGCGCGGTACCTTTCGCAGCCCCTTTTCCCGCAACCGAACCAGGAGCACTGCGCGCCCATGTCCCGGATGCCCGCCCGCCGCCTGTTGGAGCCCTGCCTCCGGATCGACCGGATGGCCCAGACCCTGTACGCCCGCCTGGCGGACGCGACCGCGCAGCCCGAGCTTCGCGAGCTGTGGGAGGAGATGGGCCGGGAGGAGGCCGGGCACGTGGAGATCTGGGCCCGGGCCCTCGAGGCCTGGGGCAACGAGCCGGTCCCCCGGGTGTTCGATCTGCCCGAAGCCCTGCGCGGCGATCTGGAGGCCCTGGAACGCCAGGTGGCCGCGCTCTTGGACGGCGCGGCCCCGGCCGATGCCGGCGAGGCGTTCCTGACCGCGTTCCGGCTCGAGTTCTACCTGCTCGATCCGGCCATGGACGTCCTCCTCCTGCACGCGGCCGAGGTCTCGGCCCGCCCGGCCGACGCCGAGTACGCCAGCCACATCGAGCGGTTCGTGGAGGCCTTCGAGCGGCACCGGGGCCGGGACCCCATGGCCCAGCTCTCCGGGGAGATGATCACCCGGCTCTGGACCCAAAACCGGGTGATCGCCCGTCACATCAAGGCCCTGCACGAGCTCAAGACCTTGCTCCCCATCTGCGCCGGCTGCAAAAAGATCCGCGACGACGCCGGGTACTGGCAGCACCTGGAAACCTACCTCAAGACCCACGCCGGCCTGGAGTTCACCCACGGCCTGTGCCCCGACTGCGTAAAGACCCTCTACCCCGAGCTCGGCCCGGGATCGTCCGACAACGGGAAGACGTCTTGACGCGTCCCCAACCCCGGCTTACCAAATAACCCCCTCCGAGGGGATCCCCCGGTTCGTTCCTTCCCCCGTCGTTTCTCCAGCCAACAGGTTTTGCCCACCTCCGCCGATCTGGGGCGTCCCCTCCGGTGGTCGGCGCGGGGCGGGGCGGCGAACGGAGAAACGGGCCATGGCCTTGCGACAGGTTCCACGGATCGTGTGGGATCGGCTGCGACAGGGGTTCCGGGACCGTCCCCACAGCGAGGTGGCCGAGGCCGACCGGGCCCGCGCCGAGCGGGCCTTGGTGGGGGACGCCGTGGCCACCCAGGCCATGGGCGCCCTGGCGGGAGGTCCGTTCCTGGTGGCCTACGCGCTGGCATTGGGGGCCTCCGACCTGGCGGTGGGGATTCTGGCCGCCCTCGGCCCGCTCATGCAGTTCGTCCAGTTGCCCGCGGGTTTGTGGCTCACGAGGGTGCCGGGGACGAAGCGGGTGGTCCTGTGGGCGACGCTGCTCGCTCGCGCGTCGTGGCTCTGGGTCGCGCTCGTCCCCTGGGTGCTGCCCCCCGCGTTCCGGGTGCCGGCCCTCCTTGCCCTGGTGGCGGTATTCCACTGCTTCGGCACCGTCGGGGCCCTTGGGTTCAGTTCCTGGGTCCGCAACCTCCTTCCCGAGGAGCGGCTCGGGCGGGTCATGGGGCGGCGTCTGGGGATCTCGACGGCGGTGGCGGCCTGCGCGGGCCTCGCCGCCGGGTTCGCCGTGGACCTGGCGAGAAAGGCGGTGGGCGAGGGGCCCGCCCTGTCCGGCACACTGGTCCTGGCGGGCTCTTTCGGGCTCGCCAGCCTGTGGTTCCTGGCCGAGGTGCCAGAGCCCCAAGCGGAGTTCGGGGCCCCCTCGTCGGCCTGGCGCGCCCTTGCCGATCCGTTCCGCGACGCCCGGTTTCGGCGGGTGGTGGCCTTCACGGCGCTGTGGGGGTTCGCGGCCAACCTGGGAGCCCCGTTCTTCGCCGTGTACCTGTACCGGTCCCTGGGGTGGGGCGTGGGCCTCGTGGTGGCGGCCTCCGTGGTGAGCCAGCTCGTGAACGTGGCCTTCTACCCGCTGTGGGGGGCCTTGGCCGACCGGTTTAGCAACCGGGCCGTGCTGGCCGTGGCGGTTCCGGCGTACCTCCTCGTGTACCTCCTGTGGCCGTTCACGACCTTGCCCGACCCGCACCCGTTCTCGTTGCCCCTGGTGTTCGCGCTCCACGCCTTGGCCGGGGTGGCGACCGCCGGCACCAACCTTTGCGTGGGCAACCTCGTCCTCAAGGCGGCGCCCCGGGGGCGGGCTCCCACCTTCCTCGCGGCGAACGCCCTCGTGTCCGGCGCCGTGGCGGCCACGGCCCCCGTGCTGGCCGGCTGGGCCGGGAACCGCCTGGCGGGCGAAGCTATCGACGTGGAGATCCGGTGGGCCTCCCGGTTGCTCGACGCCCAGGGCGTCGTCCTGACGGCCAGCTTCCGAAACCTCGACTTCCTGTTCCTGGGCAGCGCGCTCGTGGGAATCGCGGCCCTCTGGGCCCTCCGGCGGGTGGAGGAGGCCGGGACCGTGGACGAGGCCGAGGTTCTCGAGGCCCTTCGGACCCGGGTGTTCCACGCCGTGCGGCACGTGTCCACCGTGGCCGGCTTGCGGGACCTGTTCTCGTTCCCCTACGCTCTGTACCTCCGCCTGCGCCCGAACCACCGTCCGAGCCCTGGACCCCAATAGGCGCGGGGGGGATAACGTTGGCGATTGTGGCGCGAAATGGGGGAGAAGGGGGGATGTCGCTCTTGGCCACTTGATTTCGGAGAACTCGTGCTGGCGATGGTTGGCCGCGTTCATGTAGGAGCGGAGGAGCGATGTCCGGCGAGAAGGATCTGGGGAAGTTGCTGGGGTCCCTGGCTCCGGTGCTGAGGGACGGGGAGTACGTGTTTTGCACGTTTCCGGGAGCGCGGTACGGGGACTATGCGGACCTGGAGCCGGTGGCGTCCGTCCTGGAGGCCGAGGGCCTGACGCTGGTCGTTCCCAAACCCAGGGCCGACGAAAGGGGCCTGGGGTATGAGGGCGTGTTCCGGTGGATCGCGTTGCGCGTCCACTCGAGCCTGGAGGCGGTGGGGTTGACGGCGGCGTTTTCGGGCAGGCTGGCCGAGCGCGGAATCAGCGCAAACGTGGTCGCGGGCTACCACCACGATCACATCTTCGTGCCGAAGGCGCAGGCGGAGGAAGCCCTGGAGGCCCTCGAGGAGCTTGCCCGGAGCGCCGACGAGCGGGGATGAGCCGGGAGCCGAGGGGCGGGCGACGGGGGAGGGCGGGGCCCAAGGTACCGCGGCCCGTCACGCCCCGGGCCGGCCGCCCGTGGAGACTCCCGGGGCAACCAAGCTCATGAGAAAAGCGGGGCCCCTTGGGGCCCCGCTTTGGTGTCGTGTGTCGGAACGGCCTACTTCTGGGCCACGGTCGCGGCCGGCGCCGGCGCCTGGGCGGTTTTCGGGGGCGCGTGATCGGGCATGGCCGACCAGACCATGAGCGCCAGGGCCAGGGCGGCGAGGGCCGCCGGGAAGAGCTTGCCGTTGTACCGGGCCGGATCGTAGTCGAGCCAGCCGTGGATCCGGTCCACCTCCCGAAGCACCTTCTCGTCCTTCTCCCCGCCGGTCACGAGGCTCACCACGATCGTCACGAACCAGGCGGCCGAGGCCGTGAAAATGGCGGCCACCAGGTGCCCCAGGGGCCCGAGGTTCACGAGCTGGAGCCCGAAGAGCTGGCCCTTGGTCCACCACAGCACCACCGAGAGCACCCCGCCCACCACCATGCCGGCGATGGCCCCGGCGCGGTTCGCGCCCTTCCACCAGATGCCGAGCACGAGCACCGGGGTGAAGGTGGAGGCCGAGACCACGTAGGCCCAGATGACGCTCGTGAGCAGGAACTCGGGCGGCCGAAGCGCGAGCAGGATCGTCACGATGCCGCCGAAGGCCGTGAAGAAGAGGCCCATTTTCACCTTCCGGCGGTCGTCGGCCTCGGGGAAGATGGTGGTATAGATGTCGTGGCCGATGCCGGTGCCGATCACCATGAGGAGGCCGCCCACGGTGGAGAGCCCCGCGGCCAAGGCGCCGGCGATGGGAAGGGCCGCCACCCAGGCCGGGGTGAAGGCCTGGCTCATGATCACCACGAGGAGGTCGGCCTCCTTGGGATCGATGGCGAGGCCCTGGGCGTTCAGTACCTTGGTGGTGTAGAGCTTGGCCGCGAACCCGATGGCGAAGGTGGTGAAGAACACGAGTCCGATGAAGAAGATGCCCCAGAGGGTGGCCTTTTTGCCCTCCCGCACGCTGGGCGCGGTGAAGTAGCGCATGGCGATGTGGGGCAGCCCGATCGTGCCGAGGGCCAGGCTCAGCACGATCCCGGTGTAGTACTTGAAACTGACGGGGATCTTGCCGCCCACCGTGGTGAACGGGTCGAAGTAGGTGGGGAGCGCCGCCACCATCTCGGGCACGAGCTTCGTGTACCCGAAGGGTGGGAACAGGGCTCCGGGGCCGGCGTTCAGCTTCCACAGGATGATGGAGGTGGGGAGCACCAGGGCGATCCCCATGATGATCGCCTGGAGGGTCTGGTTGTACGACAGGCCGTACATGCCGCCGATGGTGACGTAGAGGGTGACCACGATGCCGCCCACCACGAGCCCGGTGGTGTAGTCCCAGTGGAACATCACCTGAAACACGTTGCCGATGCCCTTCATCTGGCCCACCAAGTAGAGCTGGGCCAAGAGGATCATGCACAGCACCGAGATGATCTTCGCGGTGTTGCCGTAGCGCTCGCCGATGAACTGCATGCTGGTGAACTTGCCCCATCGCCTAAGGCTCGGCGCCACGCTCACGGAGATCAGCACGAACCCGCCGAGCCAGCTCATCACGAAGGCCACGAGAAGGAACTGGAGCTTCCACAAGAGCGCCGTGAACCCCAGAAATGTGGCGAGGCTCATGTAGTTGGAGGTCATGGCGAGCCCGTTCGAAAGGGCCCCGATGCCCCGGCCCGCCGTGTAGTAGTCGTCCGAGGTGGCGACCCGGCGCTTCGACCACCAGCCCACCCACAGGAACAGGGTGACCATGGCCAGGGTGTACACGAGGCCCAGGGTCGAGAGGCTCTGGGTGGGTTCGAACGTGTAGGTCTGCGTGCCGTCGGCCGCCCAGGCCGCGGCGGGGGCCAGGGGCAGGGCGGCGGGCAGGGCCCTTCGGATCGCGCGGCTCATCGCTCCCCTCCCGCGGCCGCCCGGGCCTCGACCTCGGCCGTGCGGCGGCTCGTCTCCACGATCTCCTGGTCGATCTTCTCGCTCACCCGGATGTAGAGGGCGTACAAGGGCATCAGGACCACCCAGCCCAGGAACAGGGTGAGGAAGTAGTGGGCCGGGAACCCGAACATCTCGATCTCGGTCAGCTTCGGAAACCAGAAATACAGCGGGTAGATGTGGGTCAGGAACGCCGCGACCACGAACGCGGTCAGGGCGAGCCAGCACTCCTTGCGGTACGCCGAACGCATGGGATCTCTCCTTCCCTCCTAGAAACGGCGGAATCCTAGGGTGTCGAAATCCGAGCAACAAACGCCCCCTGTGCGGCGTCCGCCCGGGCCGGAGCCGCCATCAACCGACCAAACGTTGGGTCGAAAAAGGGGCCGAAAGGATGGGGCGGCCCCGGCCGTGGGCCGCCCCGGAGTCGGTGGGATCAGGCGGTCTTGCCGAGCTTGCGCTCCTCCTCCATCTTGCGGAGCTCGACCCGCCGGATCTTTCCGGACACGGTCTTGGGGAGATCCTTCACGAACTCGATCTCCCGCGGGTACTTGTAGGGCGCGGTCTCCTTCTTCACGTGCTCCTGGAGTTCCTTCACGAGCTCGTCCGAGGGCTCAAACCCCGGAGCCAGGATGACGAAGGCCTTGACGATGGTGCCCCGCAGGGGGTCCGGGGAGCCCACCACCGCGCTCTCGGCCACGGCGGGGTGGCTCTGCAGGGCGCTCTCCACCTCGAAGGGCCCGATCCGGTACCCGGACGCCTTGATCACGTCGTCGGCCCGGCCCACGAACCAGAAGTACCCTTCCTCGTCCTTGTAGGCCTTGTCGCCGGTGTAGTACCAGTCGCCCACGAACGCCTCGGCCGTGGCCTCCTCGTTCTTCCAGTACCCCTTGAAGAGCCCCACCGGGTGCTCGGGCTTCACCTTGACCGCGATGTGGCCCTCCTCGCCCACGGGCACGGGGTTGCCGTCGTCGTCCACCACCTCCACGTGGAAGCCAGGGGTGGGCTTGCCCATGGAGCCGAACTTCACCGGCATGCAGGGGTAGTTGGCGATGAGGTTCACGGTCTCGGTCTGGCCGAACCCGTCGTAGATCGTGGTGCCGGTGTGCTCCTTCCAGACCTTGATCACCTCGGGGTTCAGGGGTTCCCCGGCCGAGCAGGAGTGGCGGATGCTGGAGAGGTCGTACTGCGCGAGATCCTCGAGGATCAGCATCCGGTAGGCCGTGGGCGGGGCGCAGAACGTGGTGACCCCGCACTTCTCGATGAGCTTGAGGTGGGTTTTGGCGTCGAACTTGCCGGAGGCGTCGTGGACCATGACGGCCGCCCCGATCTGCCACTGGCCGAAGAGCTTGCCCCAGGCGGCCTTGGCCCAGCCGGTGTCCGACAGGGTCCAGTGGAGGTCCGTGGGCTTCAGGTCCTGCCAGAACTTGGCCGTGATGATGTGGCCGATGCCGTAGGAGGCCTGGGTGTGGGGCACCATCTTGGGATACTTGGTGGTGCCCGAGGTGAAGTAGATGAGCATGATGTCGTCCGACCGCGTGGGCTCCACCTCGCTGCGGTCGAGCTTGGGCGAGGCCTTGGCCATCAGGTCCTCGAACGAGAGCCAGCCCTCGGCCGGGCCGCCCACCGCGATGGTGTGCTTCATGGTGGGGCACTCGCCCCGCACGGCGTCGAGCTTTTCCACGTGCTCGTACCACATTACGGCGCCCGAGGCCTCGGCCTGGTTCACCCGGTAGCGCACGTCGTTGGGCACAAGGATGTTGGGGGAGGGCAGCGGGATCACGCCGAGCTTGAAGCTCCCGAGCATCACCGCGTACCACTCCACGATCCGGGGCACCATCACGAAGAGCCGGTCGCCCTTCTTGAACCCGAGGTCCCGGAGCACGTTGGCGAACCGGTTCGAGAGCTGCATCAGATCGAAGAAGCTGTACTTGCGGATGTCCTCGCCGGTGCGGTCGGCCCACACCATGGCGAGCTTCGAACGGTCCTGGGCCCAGCGGTCGATGACGTCGAACCCATAGTTGAAGTACTCGGGCACGTTCAGCCGGAACGTCCGGCAAACCTCGTCATAATCGGCCATGTTGGGCCCGTTGAGATTCACCGGAATGTTGTCGTAGGGGGTCACAAGGTCCATGGCATCTCCTCCGCGATGGGTGTTGGGCCGGCCCACCAAAACAGGTGAAAAGCGTTCACGGTGGCAGAACATAGCACGCCGGTTTCCCAGGGTCAACACCAAAATTCAGTTTGAGTGAAATTTCTTCAGTAGAAATAAAACGCGGTGTGTGTATTTTCAAACAACCGGTCGGTGGGCGGCTCCCCGCAGGGGAAGTTGCACGCCGCGAGGAGTCCGGGTGGCCGAGGGGCCGCCGGCCCGGGTCCGGTGGCGGCGGGGAGGCGGTTTTGCTAAAAGGTACGCAGGGGTCCTGCCCGGCGGGGTCGCCGTGTCAGGGGCCAGAATTCAGAGGTCAGAGGTCAGAGAACCCCCTATCTTCTGCCGTCTGTCCACTGACTACGGTCGACGGTCGCCAAGCTCGCGGTCGTCGGGCCCGTGGTCCAGACGGCCGCGGCGCGCCGTGTGGCCGAGGCGGAAGTTATTGTTTTTGCAAACAGGCCGCGCTTCGCGGCCTACGGAGCTTCTTGCGAACAGGCCGCCCCGCGGCCTACCGCGGGTTGCGAAGATCGAAACGGGCCGGAGGCCTCTGAAGACGACACTCGCCCGGCTCTGCGCCCGATCCTGCAGGGCTGGATGGGAAAGACGCTGGCATCGCGTAAGGGATTTGGGCCTTCTCGCCTCCCAGCCTTCCAGCGTTTCAACCAAAGTGACAAGGAGCGCGCACCGTGCTGTTTCGCAAACCCAAGGCCAAGGAACCGCCGCCCGCACGGCCCGAACCCGAGCTCCCGCCCCCGCCCGAGGAGGTGATCCGGGTGCTGGAGCAGCTCCAGAAGGCGGGGAGCCAGGTGCTCGTGCGGCCCGGGGGGGGCGAGGCGTTCACCACGGTGGTGCTCGGGCTCGGCCGGGACGGCTTTTTCGTGGACACCTTCTCCCCGCCCGAGGGGGACCGGTTTGGGGTGCCCGGGCGGCTCCTCGACTTCGAGAGCCTGATCCAGGGCGTCACCTACACTTTCGAGGCCCGGATCCTGGGGAAGGTCCAGTACCTGGACGAGCTGCCGGCGTTCAAGGTGGCCTACCCGACGGCGGTCCGGGGCGAACGCCGGCGCCGGAGCCCCCGGGTGGACACGGTGGGGGACGCCTCCCTTTCGTTTCTCGAACCGTTTCGGTGCGACGCGCCCGTGGTGAACGTGAGCGAGGGCGGCTGCGCCTTCGAGTACGAGGCGGAGCTCGGGCGGCTCCGGCCCGGCACCCGGATCCCCGAGATCCTCCTGGAGCTCGGCCGGGAGCCCGTGGTCACGGTGTCGGCCCGGGTGGTGGGGAACGTGGTGGCCGAGCTCGGCGGGCTCACGCTGCCCCGGCGGTACCGGGCCAGCGTGTCGTTCGAGCCCCTGGCGGACGAGGCGGCCGAGGTGATCCGGAGGTATCTGGCCGGCCGCCGGGGGCTCGATGCCTCGGCCTGAGCCCGGCGCCGGGTGGTGGGCCGTCTCGGGGGTGGCCCTGGGCCCCGGGGAGCCCCCCGACCGGCTTCCCGACATCGCGGCCGCGCGTCTGGGAGTTCCGGCGCCCAGCGTCCGGGCGTGGAAGCCCCTTCGCCGGTCCCTGGACGCCCGGGGCCGGGGGCAGCCGCGGTTCGTGTACCGGGTGGCGCTCGCCCTCGACGCTCCGCCCGGCGGGGAGGTGCCGGCGGGCGCGGCCCCCTGGACGCCCGAGGTTCCCCCGGCTCCCCCGAAACCCCCGCGGCCCCCGGGCCGGCCCGTGGTCGTGGGCACGGGGCCGGCGGGGCTGTTCGCGGCGCTTCGGCTCGCCGCGGCCGGGGTGCCCTCGATCCTCCTCGACCGGGGCGACGCCCTTCCCGAGCGCACCCGGCGGGTCGCGGCCTACTGGCGCCGGGGAGAGCTCGATCCGGAGTCCAACGTGGCCTTTGGCGAGGGCGGCGCCGGAACCTTCTCGGACGGCAAGCTCACCTACCGGGGACGCGATCCCCGGAAACTCTGGGTGTTTGAAACCCTGGTCGCCTGCGGCGCCCCCGAGGAGATCTTGTGGGAGGCCCGGCCCCACCTGGGCACCGACCGGCTCCGGACCGTTCTTCGGGGCATCCGGCGGCGCCTCGAGGCGGCCGGGTGCGAGTTCCGGTTCCGGACCCGGGTCGAGGATCTCCGGGTGCGAGGGGGGCGGGTGGTCGGGGTCGAAACCCGGGAGGGGCCGGTGGAGGGGCCGGCCGTGTTCCTGGCCCCAGGGCACGGGGCGGCCGACCTCCTGCGGACCCTCGTCGGCCGGGGCGTGCCGGCCGAGCCCAAGGGGTTTGCGGTGGGGGTTCGGATCGAGGTGTCCCAGGCCGCGGTGGACCGGCGCCAGTACGGCCGGTGGGCGGGCCACCCGGCGCTGCCGCCCGCCGAGTTCGCGGTGAAGGCCCGGGCCGGGGGGCGCGACGTGTACTCGTTTTGCATGTGCCCGGGGGGCACCGTGGTGCCGGCCGGCACCGAGCCCGACGGACTCGTGGTGAACGGGATGAGCGGGTCCCGTCGGTCGGGCCGGTGGGCCAACGCGGCCCTGGTGGTGACCGTGGACCCCGCGGACTGGGGAGGAGGGGTCCTGGGCGGGCTCGGCTGGCGGCGGACCTGGGAGCGGAGGGCGTGGGAGGCCGCCGGGCCCGGGGCGGTTCCGGCCCAGAGGGTGGACGATTTCCTGGCGGGCCGGCCCTCGAGGGCGATCCCGCGGACCTCCTGCCCGTGGCCCGCGGTGCCGGTTTCGCTCGACCGGTGCCTCCCGGAGGTCGTGGCCGAGGCCCTGCGCCGGGCCCTGCCGGCGCTCGCCCGGCAGGTGCCGCCCATCGGCCGGGGCGTGCTCGTCGGGGTCGAGACCCGCACGTCCTGCCCGGTGCGCCTTGCAAGGGACGAGGGGTTCGCGAGCCCCGGGTTCCCCGGGCTCTACCCCGTGGGCGAGGGGGCCGGATGGGCGGGCGGCATCGTAAGTGCGGCGGTCGACGGGGCCCGGGCGGCCGACGCGTGGCTGGAGTCGCTGAAAGCACAAGGGGTGAGCGCGGGATGAACCGGGGAGCGTGGCTGCTGGTGGCGGCGGTGGGGCTGGGAGCGGCCGTGGGTCTTGCCGCCGGGGTCCGGGTACTCGCGCCGCTGCCGGACCAGCGGGCCGGCCGGTCGGGCCTCTGGCTCGTCGTCGAGGGGGCCGAGGCCCCCCGGGTGCGGGTCGGGGACCGGGCGCTTCCGGTGGTCGCGGCCGAGGATGGGGTGTACCATGTCCGGATCCCGGCCCAGGGCGGCAGGGTGCGGGCCGGGGTGGACATGGGGGCCAAACGGATTATGTTGGAGCGCTCCGCCGGCGAGGGCCGGCGGTTCCACCCCGGCGGGGAGGAGGCCTGCCGGCGGTGCCACGATACGGCCGCCTGCGGGGAGTGTCACCGCTGGCAGGGCGAAACCCATGCCGGAGTGCGGGCGGAGGGATGCGGGGGGTGCCATCGGGGGCCCGGCCACGAGGTGGACGACGTGGCCGGCCGGTGCACCGGCTGCCACGACGATGTGCCCAAACGCCACCGCCGGTTCCGCCATGCCCTCGAGGCCGATCACGACCCCTTGCGGCCGGGCCGGGCCATGGACTGCGCCTCGTGTCACGACCCCCACACCCCCACGTGCCTGTCGTGCCTGGGCCGGCCGGCCCTGCGCGACTGGTGCAAGGGGTGTCACGGGAAACGCGGGTAGGAGCCTCCACGGAGGCGCCGCCATGGGGAGGGCGGTGGCGCTTGAATCTCCAAAGATTGTAGTGCCCTAACGTCCAAACGTCCCAGCGGAGGATCGGATGGACGAGAAACGAACCGAGGCCCCCCGGGGGCCGGAGATCCACGAGCCGTTGGAAGAGGACCCGGAGGCCGAGCGCGAGCCGGAGGGGGCTGAGGTCGAGGTCTGGGAGGGGGAGAGCTACTTCGACGAGGCGGAGCTCCCCGCGCTGCCTTCCACCGACCTCGTGGAGGCCGGTCCGCTCCAGCAGTACATGGCCGAGATCAGCCGGTACCCCCTTCTCACCCCCGAGGAGGAGAAGGACCTGGCTATCCGGTACCGGGAGCAGGGAGACACGAGGGCGGCCTACACCCTGGTGCTCGCGAACCTGCGGCTGGTGGTCAAAATCGCCTACGAGTTCCGGCGCAACGTGGCGAACCTGATGGACCTCATCCAGGAGGGCAACATCGGGCTCATGCGGGCGGTGGAGAAGTTCGACCCCTACCGGGGGGTGAAGCTCTCCTCCTACGCGGCCTGGTGGATCCGGGCCTACATCATCCGGTACATCCTGAACAACTGGTCGCTCGTCAAGATCGGCACCACCCAGAACCAGCGCCGGCTGTTCTTCAACCTCAAGAAGGCCAAGGCCGAGCTGGAGGCGGCAGGGTTCAAGCCCGAGCCGCGGCTCATCGCCTCGCGCCTGAACGTCCGGGAGGACGAGGTGATCGAGATGGAGAAGCGGCTCTCCGGCGGCGACGTCTCGCTGGACGCGCCGGTGGACGAGGAATCTGAGGCCTCGCGGCTCGATTTCGTGGCCGACGCCGAGGCCGACGTGAGCGAGGTTCTGGCCGAGCGGGAGCTCCTGGCGCGGGTGCGGCACCGGATTGGGGCGTTCCGCGAAACCCTGAACGACCGCTACCGGGCCATCCTGGACCGGCGGCTCCTGGCCGAGGAACCGGTGACCCTGCGGGAACTGGGGGAGGAGTTCGGGGTGAGCCGGGAGCGGGTGCGCCAGCTCGAGGCCGATCTGCTCAAAAAGCTCCGGGCGTTCCTGGAGGAGGACCCGGGGGTGCGGGAGGTGTACGCTGAGTAGCTGGGTCCCCGACGAGGTCTGGACCGTCTCGGACCTGGTAGGCCGGGTCCGGGAGGTGGTGGAGGGGGGCGTGGGCACGGCGTGGGTGCGGGGGGAGGTGCGAAACCTCCGCATACCCTCCTCGGGCCACGCCTACTTCACCCTGGGGGACGAGGCGGCCCAGATCCGGGCCGTGTGTTTCCGTTCAACGCTCCGGCTCCAAGCCGTGGACCTGGCCGACGGGATCGAGGCGCTGGCCTGGGGCCGGGTGAGCGTGTACGAGCCCCGGGGCGACCTGCAGTTCATCGCCGAGATCCTGGAGCCCCTGACGGGCGAGGGGGCGCTCCTCAGGGAGTTCGAGGCCCGGAAACGACGGTTGGCGGCCGAGGGGTGGTTCGGGGCCGAGCGCAAGCGGCCGGTGCCGCCGCTGCCCCGGGCCGTGGGGGTCGTGACCTCGGCCACGGGCGCCGCGCTGCGCGACGTGCTCCAGGTGCTGGGCCGCCGAGCCCCGGGGCTCCGGGTGGTGGTGGCGCCCGCGAGCGTGCAGGGCGAAAACGCCGCCTGGGAACTCCGGGAGGCCCTGGGGCTCCTGACCACCGACCCCGAGGTGGACGTGGTGCTCCTCGTCCGGGGCGGGGGAAGCCTGGAGGACCTCTGGCCCTTCAACGACGAGGACCTCGTGCGGGCCGTGGCCCGGTGCCCCGTGCCCGTCATCACCGGGGTCGGCCACGAGACCGACGTGACCCTGGTGGATTTCGCCGCCGACGTGCGGGCCCCCACCCCCTCGGCCGCGGCGGAGTTGGCGGCCGGGGAATGGGCCCGCTGGGTCGAGGCCCTGCGGGCCCTGGAGGCGCGACTCCACCGGGCCGCCCGGGCCAGGCTTGGGGACCTCCGGGCCCGGCTCGGCGCGGCCGATCCGTGGCGGCGGGCACCCAGGAGCCTCGTGGCCCGCCGCCGGATCGAGGTGGACGCCCTGGCCGACCGGGCGGGGGCGGCCTTGGACCGAAGGATGGCCGAGGCCCGACGCCGCCTTGCGGGGTTCGAGGTGCGTCTGCGGGGGCTCGACCCCCGGGTGCGCCTGGGGGCCTGGCGGGAGCGCCGGGAGAACCTTGAGGCCCGGTTGCACCGGGCCGCCCGGGAGGCCGTGGCGCGACGACGGGTTCGTCTCGAGGCCCTGGTGGGCCGGGCCGAGGCCCTCGGGCCCCGCCGGGTGCTCGGCCGGGGGTATGCCCTGGTGCGCACGGCCGAGGGCCAGGTGGTGCGGGACGCCCGGACCTGCTCCCCCGGGCAGGCCCTCGACGTGACGCTGGCACGGGGCGGGCTGGGCGTCGAGGTCAGGGGGGTGAACGCGCCGGCCGAGGAGGACGAGCCGTGGACCTGACCATCCAAAACCCCCCGCCCAGAGCGGCGGCCGCGACCACCCGGGTCCTCGTGATCGACGACGACCCGGCGCTCGTGCGGTTCGTGGAACTCTTCCTCGAGCCCGAGGGGTTCCAGGTGGACGGGGCCCTTTCGGGCGCCGAGGGGGTGGAGCGGGCGAAGGAACACCCGCCCGACGCCATCCTGCTCGACCTCATGCTCCCCGACATGGACGGGTGGGAGGTGCTGCGCGAACTCAAGGCGCAGCCCGAGACGGCCGGGGTGCCCGTGGTGGTGGTGACCGCCCGGAGCGGCGGCGAGGACCGGATGCGGAGCCTCGAGCTGGGGGCCGACGACCTGGTGGCGAAGCCCTTCGACATCCGGGAGCTCCAGGCGCGGATCGCCTCGGCCGTGTCGCGGGTGCGTCAGCAGGCGCTCCTGACCGAGGCCGAAAAGATCAAGACCCTCCGCAGGGTGGTGGCGAGCGTCTCCCACGAGGTCAACAACCCGCTGGCGGCCATCCTCATGTGCGCCGAGGCCCTGGAACGGCGCCACGACGACAACGAGGATGTGTTGAAGAAGAGCCGCACGATCCAGTCGAACGTGCTTCGCATCCGGGACATCTTGAAGAAGCTCGAACGGGTGCGGGCCGTGGTGTCGAAGCCCTACGTGGCCGGCGAGCGGATCCTGGAGATCGAGGGGCTGGAGGAGGACTCATGACCCTCCGGGACGGCGTGCCCCAGTTGGTCGTGTTCGAGGAGGAGCACCGGGCCCTCCGGCGCATCCTGGCCCGGGTCCACGCCGACAGCCG
The DNA here is from genome assembly GCF_054681715.1 of Deferrisoma sp. Taxonomy (NCBI): domain Bacteria; kingdom Pseudomonadati; phylum Thermodesulfobacteriota; class Deferrisomatia; order Deferrisomatales; family Deferrisomataceae; genus Deferrisoma; species Deferrisoma sp. Next base: position 16,109 of record NZ_BAAHFQ010000016.1, on the reverse strand, counting down.
GGCCCGGGCGGTGCTCCTCCTCGATGTGAACGGGCAGCTCGTGGCCGAGTGGGGCGATACCTCGGGGCTCGACGTGACGAGCTTCTGCTCGCTGGCGGCCTCGAACATCGCGGCCACGGCGAGCATGGCCCGCCTGGTGGGGGAGAACGACTTCACCATCCTGTTCCACCAGGGCAAGCGCGACTCCATCCACATCAGCCTGATCGGGAACCTCGTGATCCTGGCCGTGATCTTCGGCACCGAGGCCTCCCTGGGGATGGTTCGGCTGCGGGTGCGGCGGGCCGGGGGGGAGATCGAGCAGGTGCTCCGGCGGATCCTGGGCCGGATGCGTTCGGCCGGCCGCCCGGCCGCCCGGCCGCTGGCCGACCTCACCGACCAGGACATCGACGAGCTGTTCCGGTTCTGATGCCATGGCCTTCGTCAACTACTCGGCCCGGGAGATCAATGTCAAGATCGTCTATTACGGGCCCGGGCTGGGCGGGAAGACGACGAACCTCAAGTACATCCACCAGCGGGCCCCGGGCCGCCAGAAGGGCCAGCTGATCAGCCTGGCCACCCAGACCGAGCGGACCCTCTTTTTCGACTTTCTTCCCCTGAACCTCGGGACCCTGCGGGGGTTCCAGGTGCGGTTCCACCTGTACACCGTGCCCGGCCAAGTGTTCTACGCCGCGAGCCGGAAGCTCATCTTGAAAGGGGTGGACGGCGTGGTGTTCGTGGCCGACAGCGACCCCCTGCGGGTCGACGCCAACGCCGAGTCCTGGGCCGACCTAGGCCGAAACCTGGCGGGGTACGGGCTGCGGCGCGACCGGGTTCCCACCGTCGTCCAGTACAACAAGCGCGACCTCCCGGGGGCCCTGACGGTGGACCAGCTCCGGGAGGTCCTGGGCCGGCCGGGGCTCCCGGAGTTCGAGGCCGTGGCCACCCAGGGCGTGGGGGTGTTCGACACCCTGAAGGGGGTGGCCCGCCTGGTGCTGGCGGAACTCGCCCGCCGCCCACCGGGCCGTTGACACGGGGGGCGGGAGGCCTATCCTGAAAGCCGTCGTCGGCCGTCGGTCGTCGGTCGCCGAGACCCCGTGGCATCAGCGTAATGGTTTCCTGGTGGGACGATGGCCCGAGATTACGACCTCCTTCGCCGCCAAATGGTGGACACCCAGATCCGGGCGCGGGGCATCCGCGACCCGCGGGTGCTCGAGGCCATGGCCCGGGTGCCCCGGCACGAGTTCGTGCCGGAGAACCTGCGCCACATGGCCTACGACGACTCGCCCCTTCCCATCGGCGGGGGCCAGACCATCTCCCAGCCCTACATGGTGGCGCTCATGACCGAGGCGCTGGGTCTCCGGGGAGGCGAGAAGGTTCTCGAGGTCGGCACCGGTTCCGGGTACCAGGCCGCCATTTTGGCCGAACTGGGCTGCGACGTCGTGTCCATCGAACGCGACCCCGAGCTGGCCCGACAGGCGGCGGAACGACTGGCCCGCCTGGGGTACGACCGCGTCCGGGTGATGGTGGGGGATGGCACGTTGGGCCTTCCGGAAGAGGCCCCGTTCCAGGCCATCGTGGTGACGGCCGGTGCGCCCAAGGTGCCGCCGTCGCTCGAGGCCCAGCTCGATCCCCAGGGCGGGGTGCTCGTGATCCCCGTGGGCGACCGGGGCCTCCAGGAACTCCTCAGGATCACCCGAAAGGGAAACCGGTTTCTGCGCGAAAACCTGGGGGGGTGCCGGTTCGTGCCCCTGGTGGGGGAGGAGGGATGGTGAGATGAGACGGGCGCTGTTGGTCATCGACATGCTCAACGACTTCGTGGACGAGAAGGGGAGCCTCCGGGTGCCGTCCACAGCGGACCTCCTGCCGCGCATGGTGGAGGAGGTGGAGGACGCCCGGTTCCGGGCCGAGCCCGTGATCTACGTGTGCGACGCCCACCGGCCCGACGACCCGGAGTTTTCCCGGATGGGTTGGCCGCCCCATGCCGTCCGGGGCACCTGGGGCGCCCGGGTCGTGGACGCCTTGAAGCCTTCCCCCTACGACCCGATCGTGGAGAAGACCACCTACTCGGGGTTCTACGGATCGCGGCTGGACGAGGTGCTCCGGGAGCACGGCATCGACACGGTGCGCCTCGTGGGATGCGTGACGAACATCTGCGTGCTCTACACGGCGGCCGACGCCGCCATGCGGGGCTACGACGTGGAGGTGGTGGGGGACGCCGTGGCCGGCCTGGATCCCGACGATCACGCCTTCGCCCTGCGCCAGATGGAGCGGGTGCTGGGGGCCCGGCTGGTGGGCCGGGAGGGGCGGTGAGGGAACCACGGAGGGCACGGAGGAGGCCCCGGGGGGCCTCCTAAGGGGGAGCTTCCGAGTAACTTCCCGCTGGGACGCGAGGAGGCTGGGACGCTCGACGGCTTGGCGGCCAGGCAGCTAGGCGGCTGGGCGGCTGGGCGTGACCAGCAGACTTCGGGATGCGGGCGGCATCGCCTCTGCCAACCTGTGGGGGCGGCTGCCGTATCAGGGATCAGAATTCAGAGGACAGATGTCAGAAACCCCCTGTCCTCTGTCTTCTGTCCTCTGGTACCTGACACGGTCGCCGCTCCCACCCTCAATCCTGACTCGGACGTTACCGTCCTGCGTAGGGGGCCCCAAAGGGGCCCTGGGGAGCTTCCGAGCCTCCCAGCTTTCTCGCGACGCACTCACACCGAAGGATTCGCCCATGCCGAAACTCTGGACCGCGAGTAACGACGACATCCTGTCCGGCAAGGTGACCGACGTCTATTTCACCCGCACGCTCCGGGTGCTCGAGAGCGAGGGGATCCGCAAGCGGGTGGTGGCCGAGTTCGTGGCGAAGAGCCTTCCCGACGGGTGGGACTGGGCCATTCTGGCGGGCATGGACGAGGCCCTGGAGGTGTTGCGGCGGCTTCCCGTGACGGTGCGGGGTTTGCCCGAGGGATCGGTGTTCCGGCCCTGGGACGTGGTGCTCGAGATCGAGGGGGACTACCGGGAGTTCGGGGTGTACGAGACCGCCGTCCTCGGGTTCCTGTGCCAGGCCTCGGGCATCGCGACCCAGGCGGCCCGGTGCCGGCTGGCCGCCGGCGACCGGCTCCTCGTGTCGTTCGGGGCCCGGCGCATGCACCCGGCCATCGCGCCCATGATCGAGCGCAGCGCCTATCTGGGCGGGTGCGACGGCGTGGCCACGGTGGCCGCGGCGGAGCAGCTCGGGATCGAGCCCACCGGCACCATGCCCCACGCCCTGATCCTGATCCTCGGCGACTGCGTCGAGGCCACCCGGGCGTTCCGGCGGGCCATGGGGCCCAAGGTGAAGCTCGTGAGCCTCATCGACACCTTCAACGACGAGAAGTTCGAGGCCGTGCGGGTGGCCGAGGCCCTGGGCCGGGATCTCTTTGCCGTGCGGCTCGACACCCCCTCGAGCCGCCGCGGGAACTTCAAGCGCATCGTGGAGGAGGTGCGCTGGGAGCTGGATCTGCGGGGGTTCGGCCACGTGGGGATCTTCCTCTCCGGCGGGCTCACCGAGGACGACCTCCGGGAGCTTCGGCCGCTGGTCCAGGGGTTCGGGGTGGGTACCTCGATCAGCGCGGCCCGCACCGTGGACTTCTCCATGGACATCGTGGAGGTGGAGGGGGAACCCCGGGCGAAGCGGGGGAAGCGCTCGGGCCGCAAGGACACCCTGGGCTGCCCCCTGTGCCTGGCGAGCCGGGTGGTGCCCCGGGGACGCCGGCCAACCGAGCGGTGCCCCTGCGGCGGCGACTGGGAGGTCCGGACGGTGGAACTGGTGCGCGACGGGGAGATCGTGGTGCCGGCGGAGACGACCCCGGTCGTGCGCGACCGGGTGCTCGCGCAGCTTCAGTTGCTCGCCCGGGAGGAACCGACCGGGTCCAGGTAACTTCCCGCTGGGACGCTGGGAGGCTGGGACGCTAGGACGCCAAAATCCTTTGTGATTCCAGCGTCAGCGGATCTCCCAATCTGTGGGAGCCGCTTCCGGGCCGCGACAACATCCTTTCGGGCCTTCGGCCCGGATCGCGGCATGGATGCCGCTCCTCCACCCGGGCCCTTCCTCGGACGTTACAGCCCTGCGTCGTGGGGCTCCGAAGGGGCCTGACGAGGCTTCTCGGGGAGTGAACACCGAAAGGGGGGACGGGGTTGGGCCTCCCGGCCCCCCAGCGTTCCAGCCATCCCTTTGCACGCCGACCCGAAAGGACCGCCGATGGGAACCCACGAGTCCGTGATCTGGCTCTTCGTGCTCACCGGGTTTTACTGGGCGTACTGCCTCTTCTGGGGGGTCAAGGGGTTCTACCGGGCCCGGACCGCGGCCGACTACTTCATCGCGGGCCGCCAGATCCCCATGTGGGTCTTCGTGTTGGCGGCCACGGCCACCTCGTTTTCGGGCTGGACCTTCGTGGGGCACCCCGCCCTGGTGTGGCGCGACGGCCTGCCCTACGCCTTCGCCGCGTTCTACGTGATCGCCATTCCGTTCACCGGGGTCATCTTCCTCAAGCGGATCTGGATGATGGGGAAGCGCCACGGGTATGTGACCCCGGGGGAGATGTACGGCGACTACTTCCGCAGCGACGCCATGCGTTGGCTCACGGTGGTGGTGGCGCTCTTCTACGCGGTGCCGTACCTGGGGCTCCAGTTCAAAGCCTCGGGGGTGCTCTTCGACGTGCTGAGCCACGGCGTGGTGGACGTGAACTTCGGCATGTGGGCCCTTTCGATCGTGGTGCTCCTCTACGTGGTGCTGGGAGGCCTTCGGTCGGTGGCCTACGTCGACACGGCCCAGTGCATCCTGCTCATGGCCGGCATCGTGGCGATCGGGGTCATCGCGCTGGTGAAGGTGGGGGGATGGGGGCCCTTCACCCAGGCGCTGGCCGACATGGTGCGGGGCGACCTGGCCGCCGGCACCGATCTCCTGGGCCGGCCCGCCCTCACGCCCCAGGGGTACCACCGGCTCGTCGCCGTTCCCGGGGCGATCCAGGCGGTGCCGAGTGCCGACCAGGCCGTGGGGGGAATGTGGACCGGCACCATGATCCTCACCTACCTCTTCGCCCTCATGGGCATCCAGGCCTCCCCGGCGTTCACCATGTGGGCGTTTTCCAACACAAACCCCAAACCTTTCGCTCCCCAGCAGGTGTGGGCCAGCGCCCTGGGGGTGGGGGCGTGCCTGTTCCTCTTCTCGAACCTCCAGGGGCTTGGCGGTTGGGCCCTCCTGAAGCGGGGCGCGATCCCCCTGGATCTCCTGGCGGACGGAAGGCAGGAGAACCTGGTGCCCGCGCTCATCAACCTGGTGAGCGACCAGGCCCCGATGTTCGTGGGGTTCCTGGCCATCTGCGCCCTGGCGGCCATGCAGTCCACCGGATCGGCCTACATGTCCACCACGGCAGGCATGATCACCCGGGACCTCTACGTGCGGTACCTCAACCCCCACGCCACCGCCGGGCAGCAGAAGTTCTGGGGCCGGGTGTGGGTGGTGGTGATCACCCTGGCCGCGCTCCTGGTGGCCACGTATTCCGAGGACGCCCTGGTACTCCTCGGGGGGCTCGCGGTGTCGTTCGGCACCCAGATGTGGGTTCCGCTCCTCGCCACCCTCTACGTTCCCTGGTTCACGCGGCAGGGGGTGGTGGCGGGGCTCGTTGCGGGCATGCTCGCCGTCATCCTGACGTACCCCTTTCACTGGGCTCCGTTCGTGGCGCTCCACCGGGCCCTGGGGTTCGGGGCCTACCCGCTCACGATCCACTGCGCGGGGTGGGGGATCCTGGCAAACCTGGCCGTGGCCGTGGCCGTCTCGGCCGTGACCCAGCCCGACCGCAAGGAGTACCTGCGGCGCCTCAACTACCACCGGTACCTCCGGGATCACGCCTCGGTCGATCCGGAGAAGGCACCGCTGAAGCGGATGGCCTGGGCCCTGGTGCTCCTGTGGTTCCTGTTCGGGATCGGCCCCCTGGCCGTGGTGGGGAACACGTTTTTCGGCCTCATGAATCCCAACGACCCGGCCACCTGGCCCCTGGGGGTTCCGCCCCTGTGGTGGTGGCAGCTCGTATGGTGGGCCTTCGGCATCTACATGATGTGGTTCCTGGCCTACAAGCTCGGGCTCAGCACCCGGTTCGGCCGGGTGGAGGTGCTGCGGGAGGACTACCAGGAGGCCTACCACGCCGAGGATGCCCCGATCCGGTTCGACGTGGAGGAACCCGGAGGCTGAGGGGCTTTGGACGTCAGATCTCGAACTCGAGCACGTAGGCCCCGTCCTCGAAGCGGGTTTCCATTCGTTTGGCCGCCTTCTGGAACAGGTGGAGCATGGCCCGGTTTTCGGGCATCACCGTGGCCGTGATGCCCCGGATCCCCTTGTCCCGGGCGATCTCGATCAGGTAGTCCACCAGGGTGCGGCCGAGCCCCTTGCCCTGCCAGTCGTCTCGCACCAGGAAAGCCGCCTCGGCAAGCCCGCTCGCCTCGTCGAGCACGTACTGGGCGAGCCCCACGATCTCCTCCACCCCCTCGCGCTCCACCACGGCCGCGATGGCCATCTTGGTTTCGTAGTCGAGGTCCAGCTCCTCCTGGAGCCTCTCGTGGGGCATGTACTTGATCACGGTGAAATACCGCCGATACACCGACTCGTCCGAGAGGCTGTAGAAGAGTTCCTTGAGGAGCGGCTCGTCGGTCACCTTGACCGGACGGAGGAACACCGGGGTACCGGCCACCTCGACCCACCGTTCGTAGCGTTCGGGGTAAAGGTCGAGGGCGGTGGGGATGATCTGGTCGGGCCATACGTAGTGGAGCCGGCGGGCCGCGTCGAGGAGTTCCTTTCGGAACTTGGGGTGGGCGATGTTGATGAGCGCCATGGCCCGCTCCCGGATCGTCTTGCCGAACAGATCCGCGTAGCCCCATTCGGTCACCACGTACCGGGCCGAGGCCCGGGTGGTGACCACCCCGGCGCCGGGGGAGAGCTGGGGCACGATCCGGCTGACCGCGCCGCCCCGTGCCGTGGACGGCAGGGCGATGATGGCCTTGCCGCCGGGGCTTCGGGCCGCCCCCCGGATGAAATCCACCTGTCCGCCGATGCCCGAGTAGAACTGGTGGCCGATGGAGTCGGAGCACACCTGCCCCGTGAGGTCGATCTCCAGGGCGGTGTTGATGGCCACCATGTTCTCGTTTTGGCCGATCACGAAGGGGTCGTTGGTGTACTCGCTGGGGTGGAGCTCCACCATGGGGTTGTTGTCGATGAAGGAGTACAGCTCCCGGGACCCCATGCAGAACGAGGCGATCGCCTTGCCGTTGTGGAGGGTTTTCCGGCGGTTCGTGACCGCTCCGGCGCGCACCAGATCCAGGAGCCAGTCGGAGAACATCTCGGTGTGCACGCCCAGGTCCTTCTTGTCGCGCAGGGCGTGCACCGCGGCGTTGGGGATGGCCCCGATCCCGATCTGGATCGTGGCCCCGTCGGGCACCAGGCGCGCGATGTTGCGGCCGATGCGCAGGGCGGTCTCGTCGGGAACCGGCGGCAGGTACTCGATCACCGGGGCGGCGTGCTCCACCAGCGCGTCGAACCGCTCCACGGGGACGAACGAGTTCCCCAGGGTCCGGGGCATGTGGGGGTTGACCTCGGCGATCACCACCCGGGCCGTCTCCACGGCCGCCCGGGTCACGTCCACGCTCACCCCCAGGCTCACGTACCCGTGGCGGTCGGGCGGGGTCACCTGCACGAGGGCCGCGTCGAGCCGGATCCGCCGGCTTCGAAACAGGCTCGGCAGCTCCGAGAGGTACACGGGGGTGTAGTCGGCCCGGCCCTCGGCCACGGCCCGGCGGGTGTTGTCGCCGATGAAAAAGGCGTTGTGCCGGAAGGTCCGGGAGAACTTCTCCTCCGCGTAGGGGGCGATGCCGAGGGTCAGGATGTGGAGGATCTCCGAGTCCGCAAGGTTTCGGCCCCTCTGGACGAGCCCCTCCACCAGGTGCTGGGGTTCCCCGCAGGCCGAGCCCACGAAGATCTTGGCACCCCGCTGGATGAGCGAAAGCGCCGCATCCCGGCCCATGACGCGGGACGCGTAGCGCTCCTTCCAGTTCGGGTCGGAGATCATGGGGTGTCCGTTTCCTGGGGCGGGGTGCCGGGCCGACCGGTGGGGGCCGGCAGTTCGACCCGGCCAGCGTTCCGGAGGTCGCAGAACAGGAGCGTGCCGCCCGCCACGCACACCGGGATCGCCAGAAGGTTCAGGAGCGGGATCATCAACAGGAGCCACACCCCGCACCCGAAGGCCACGACGGCCGGGGTGTTCCGGAAGACCGTCCGCCGCTTCGCCCCGAAGGGCAGGTGCCAGCGCTCCATCGAGTAGTCCAGGTACTCCCAGCCGAGGAAGAAGAACGCGAGCGCCGGGGCGAGCACCGCCGAGGCGGCCGTGCCCAGGGCCGGAATGAAATTGAGGGCGAGCACGCAGGCGAACCCCGCGAGGTACAGGGCGATCCGCCCCAGTTCGGCCTTGAACGACCGGCCCAGGTCCCGCACGAAGGCCCCTAGGCGAAACGGTTCCTCCAGGGTCTGGCCCGTGTAGATCCGCTCCACCCGGTCGCTCAGGAGGTCGTTGAACGGCGCGAGGATCAGGTTGCCGACCAGGGCGAAGGTGTAGAGCACCACGACTAGGAGCACCGCGGCCCCCAGGACCCACAGGGCCCAGTAGGCCAGGGCCCACCACCAGCCCTCGCCCCGGGGCAGGAGCGCCTCGAGCCACCGGTCGAACCGGCTGCCGGCGAACCAGACGAGCAGCGAGAACAGCAGGGTGTTCACGGCCACCGGGATCGCCACGATCCCCAGGAGTCGCGGGTGGCGGCCCAGGAACCGGAGCCCCCGGAACGGGTAGAAGAAAGCTCCCACGGCGCCGAAACCGGACATGGCGAAAGGTTCCTTTCCGTATTGTCTTGGGTTAGAGCCCCCTGGCTCCCTGCCGAGCGTCCCGACGTGAGGCCGGCCGGGCAAACGTCCCCTGTGGGCCAGGCGAGTTCGGTGGAATCGGAAACGATGACAGCCGCCTCGCCTCCGAGCCGCTCACCCCTCCTCCAGTTCCCGGAAGAAGGTGGCGTCGCCGGCCCCTTCCCGGAGCACCTCGACGCGGTCGCCCACCAGGGAGACCACGGTGGAGGGCACCCGGGGCAGCACCCCGCATTCTAGGATGAGGTCCACCTGCCCGCCCAGCACCCTCTGGATCTCGGCCGGGTCGTTGAGGGGCTCGTCGCCGCTCAGGTTCGCGCTGGTCGAGAGGATCGGGTTTCCCAGTTCCTTCACGAGTTCCAGGCACACGGGGTGGTCCGGGATCCGGATCCCCACCGTTTTCTGCTTGGTGAGCAAAAGCCGCGGGACCTCGCGGCTCGCCTCGAGCACGAAGGTGTAGGGGCCGGGCAGGAAGCGCTTCAGGATCCGGTAGGCGAAGTTCGACACCCGGGCGTACCGGCTGATGTGCGTGAGGTCCGCGCACACGAAGCTCATGGGCTTTTTGGGGTCGCGGCCCTTGATCCGCATGATGCGCTCCACGGCGTGTTTGCTCGTGATGTCGCACCCCAACCCGTACACGGTATCGGTGGGATACACGATCACGCCGTCGTCTCGCAGGACCTCGGCGGCCCGGCGGATGTGCCGGGTCTGGGGGGTCACGGGGTGCACCGACAGCATGACGGCCATGGCATCCTCCCTTGCCTGCGGGGCGCAGGGAAGCTAAATCAGGCCGCCGGGGTTGTCAAACCCGGCCCGTTCCGGACTTGTCCCGGTCGGGGGCGGTGTGTATGCTCTCGCAAACTTTCGCCCGAAGGAGTACCGAAGCGATGACCGACGAAAAGACCACGGGGGGCGTGGACGAGGCGCCGGAGACCCAGCCGGCCACCCGGGAGGAGTTCGCCCGGCTGCTCGAGGGGGCCGACCAGGGGGCGGCCGTGCAGAGTGTGAAGCCCGGGGACAAGGTGCGGTGTCGGGTGGCCCGGGTCGCGGACGACTGGGTGTTCGTGGACCTGGGCGGCAAGCAGGAGGGCTCCATCCGCCGGGAGGAGTTCGAGGCCGACGCCCTGCCCTCCGAAGGGCAGGAGATCGAGGCCTACGTGGTCTCGACCGCGGCCGGGGAGGTGGTGCTGACCACGAAGCTGTCGGCCCGGGACCTTTCGAAGAACGCGCTGGCCGAGGCCCATCAGGCGGGCATCCCGGTGGAGGGCAAGGTCGTCAAGGTGGTCAAGGGCGGCTACGAGGTGCGGGTCGGGGGGCTTCGGGCCTTCTGCCCCCACTCCCAGATCGACCTGCGCTGGACCAAGGAGCCCGAGGTCCACGTGGGCCAGACCTACGCCTTCAAGGTCCTGGAGTACAAGGAGGGGGGGCGGAACGTCGTGCTCTCGCGCCGGGCGCTCCTGGAGGAGGAGCGGGCGAAGAAGCGCGAGGAACTCCGAACCGTGCTGGAACCGGGCGCGGTGGTGACCGGCCGGGTCCGGGCGGTGCACGACTTCGGGGCGTTTGTGGAGTTCGACGGGGTCGACGGCCTCATCCCCGTCTCCGAGATGAGCTGGGGCCGGGTGGAGAGCCCCACCGAGGTGGTTCGGCCCGGGGACGAGGTCACGGTGAAGGTCATCGCGGTCGACTGGGAGAAGGACCGCGTCACCCTCTCGCTCAAGGAGCTGCAGGAGGATCCCTGGACCGCGGTGGCGACGAAGTACCAGCCCGGTCAAAGGGTGCAGGGCCGGGTCACCCGGATCGCCCCCTTCGGGGCGTTCGTGGAGCTCGAACCCGGGGTCGAGGGTCTGGTTCACATCTCGGCCCTGGGGGCCGGCCGCCGGGTCCGGAGCGCCGCCGAGGTGGTAAGCCCGGGAGAGGCCGTGGAGGTGGAGGTCGTCTCCGTCGATCCGGAGGCCCGCCGCATCTCGCTGTCCCTGGAGCACCGGTTGTGGGAGTCCATGGGGCCGCTGCCCCGCCCGGGCGAGGTGCTCGAGGGAACCGTCGAGAAGGTGGCGCCGTTCGGGGTGTTCGTGAAGCTGCCCTCCGGGCACGTGGGGCTTGTGCACAACACCGAGATGGGCACACCCAAGGGTACGGACCATGCCAAGGCCTTCCGGCCTGGCGATCCGATGCAGGTCGCGGTGCTCGGGGTAGAGGACGACGGCCGGAAGATTCGGCTTTCCCGGCAGGCGGTGGACGAGCGAGCGGAGCGCGAGGCCCTGGAGGAGTACTCCAGGCCTGCCGACTCCAAGCCGGCGGGGCCCGTGTTCGGCACCCTGGGGGACCTCCTGAAGGAAAAGCTCAAGAAGGGTTGAGTACCACGGAATGATCGCCCCTGCGGCCCCCCGCGCTTCTTTCGGAGGCGGGGGGCCGTTTCGTTGAGGGACCTAAAGGTGACCACCCGGCTTGGGAGCGCACCCCGTATCGGGAGTCAGTGGACGGACGACAGAGGACAGGGGGGCTCTCACATCTGTCCTCTGAATTCTGGCCCCTGATACGGCCGTTGCTCCCACGGGTGGGGCCGGGCGTTGACGCGGGCGCCCAAGAACGATTCACGACTTCACGATTCACGGATGTTGTGCCGCCCAACGGGAAGTCCCATGAAAACCGCACACCTCACCGAACCGGTCCGCATCGAGATCCCGACCCCCTACGCCGTGGGGACCGTGAACGCCTATCTCCTGCCGGGGGACCCGCCGACCCTGGTGGACGCCGGGCCGTGCACGCCGGAGGCGTGGGGGGCCCTGGTGTCGGGGCTCGGCCGCGCGGGCCTCGATGCGGCCGACGTGGGCCGGCTCGTCCTGACCCACCCCCATCACGACCACGCCGGGCTGGCCCGCAGGGTGCGCGATGCGGCCGGATGTCCGGTGCTGGCCCACCCCGTGGACCATGGGAGACTCCGGGACGAGCCCGGGGTGTGGGAGGGCATCGTCGGGTTCCTGGACGAGGTGTGCCGAAGGGCCGGGGTGCCCGGGGACTACCGCCGGGAACTGCGGGAGTCCATGGGGCGGCTCAGGACCCACGCCGAGCCCCTGGACGCGGTGGATCCCCTGGACGAGGGGATGGTTCTCGAAACCACGGCCGGCCGGTGGGAGGTGCTCCACACCCCGGGCCACGCCCGCGGGGCCCTATGCCTCTGGGACCCGGAGACCCGCACCCTCGTGTCGGGGGACACCCTGATCCCCCACATCAGCTCGAACGCCGTGGCCGAGCCGGGCCGGGGTGTGTTTCGCGACCGCACCCTGATCCGATACATCGCCACGCTGAAACGGATCCGGGAGCTCGGGTGTGAACGGGTGCTCCCGGGCCACGGCGCCCCTATGGGGAATCCCGACGACCTGATCGAAACGCGGTTGGCGTTCTACGACCGGCGGGCCGCGTCCATCCGGGAGGCGACCCCGCCGGAGGGGGCGAGGCCCTGGGAACTCGTGAGGCGCCTCTTCCCCGACGTGGAGCCGGGGTGGGTGTTCCTGGCGGTGAGCGAGGTGATCGGCCACCTCGACCTCCTGGCCGACCGGGGCGAGGTGGACTGGGAAGGGCAGGACGGGGAGTGGGTCGCGAGGGCGCGTGGACGGTAGGACGGTAGGACGTTCGGACGTTCGGACGTTGGGACGTTGGGACGTTCGGACGGTAAGAGGTTCCGCCGGCGCGTCCGCACGGACTCCCCTCAGACCTCCAGCACCTTGAGCAGGTTCGTGGTGCCCGGGGTGTCCACGGGGACCCCGGCCGTCACCACCACCCGGTCCCCCGGCCGGGCGATCCCGCGCCGGACCACCTCCCTCCGGCACGCGTCGAACAGGGCGTCGGTGGTGGGGGCGGGCGGGACCAGGGCGGGGGTCACGCCCCAGGTGAGGGCCAGGGCCCCGGCGGTGGCCGGGTCGCTCGTCATCCCCAGCACCGGCACGGGCGGGCGGGTGGCGGCCACCAGACGGGCCGTGGACCCGCTGCGGGTGGGGGTCACGATGGCCTTGGCGCCGACGTCCCGGGCCACGTGCCAGGTGGCCCGGGCGATGGCGGCCGGCACCCCTTCGGCCACGAGCGGCCGGCACTCCTCCGGTTCGGGTGCGTCGGCCTCGGCCCGTTCCACGATCCGCGCCATGACCCGGACGGCCTCCACCGGGTAGCGGCCCATGGCCGTCTCCTCCGAGAGCATCACGGCGTCGGTGCCGTCCAGCACGGCATTGGCCACGTCGGTCACCTCGGCCCGGGTGGGGCGGGGATTCGTGACCATGGAGAGGAGCATCTGGGTCGCGGTGACCACCGGTTTGGCCCTGCGGTTCGCCTCCCGGATGAGCCGCTTCTGGATTCCGGGGACCTCCTCCAGGTCCACCTCGACGCCTAGGTCCCCCCGGGCCACCATGAGCCCGTCGAACACGTCGAGGATCTCCCCCAGCCGCGCCAGGGCCTGGCGCTTCTCGATCTTGGCGAGCACCGGAACCCGGACCCCTTCCTGGTCCATGACCTCCCGGGCCGGGTCGAGGTCCTTGGGGCTGCGGACGAAGGAGAGGGCCACCCAGTCCACCCCGATCCGGAGCCCGAACCGCAGATCCTCCCGGTCCTTCTCTGAAACGGCCGGCAGGGCGTCGCCCTTGCCCGGGAGGTTGAGGCCCTTGTGGCTCGTGATCGTGCCGCCCGCGATCACCCGGACCCGCACGGCATCCCCCTGGACCGCCACCACCTCCAGGGGAATCGCGCCGTCGGCCAGGCTGATCCGGTCGCCGGGCTCGAGCTCCGACGCGAGTTGCGGGTAGTTCACCGGGATCTCGGCCCCGGAGCCCTCGGGACCCAGCACCAGTTCGTCCCCCGCATGGACCAACCGGGGCTCGGGGAGGGCTCCGAGCCGGATCTTGGGGCCGGCGAGATCGAGGAGGATCGCCACGGGCCGGCCCGCGGCCCCGGCCGCCTCCCGGATCCGTTCGGCGGTGCGGGCGTGGGTGCCGTGGTCGCCGTGGCTCATGTTGAGCCGGGCCACGTCCATGCCGGCCTCGACCATACGGCGCAGGGTTTCCGGGTCGGAACTGGCCGGGCCGACGGTGCAGACGATCTTCGCGCGTCTCATGGGCGTCTCCGTTACGAATACCTTCAAGAGCTTTGTCGGGGCCGCGGGTGGGGGACTGGCTCCGGCCCGGCGCGAGCGCGGCATCCGGCCGCTGTGGGAGCCACTCCCGGCGCTGCAGCGGGCTCCACGCCCCCCATGCGCTTCCAAGTAACTTCCTGCTGGGATGCTAGGAGGCTGGGACGCTAGGACGCCAAAATCCTTTGGGATTCTAGCGCCGGCAGTTGTCCCAACCTGTGGGAGCGGCTTTCCAGCCGCAACCATGTCCCTTCGGGCCTTCGGCCCGGATCGCGGCGGGGACCCCGCTCCTACCCCTGAGCCCTGACTCGGGCGTTACTGTCATGCACAGTGGGGCCCCAAAGGGGCGCTGGGAAGCTTCCAAGTAACTTCGGTCGCCGGTCTCGCGGTCTTCGGTCCTGTGGTCCAGACGGCTGCGGCCCACCGTGTGGCCGAGGCGGAAGTTATTGTTTTTGCAAACAGGTCGCGCCTCGCGCGGCTTACGGGAGTTTCCATGTAGCCGCCGGAGTAGTAGTCCGATTGCCCCTCCGGCGATGAGGTTTTCGCGGTGGGCGGGGAAAAGTTACCCGTTGTGCGGCACCCCGTCCACCCCCGGCCTTGGAACCAAACGACTGGCCGGTTGAGAAAACCTCGTTTGTTTTGGTATGGTGATTGCAAGTCGTGCCGTGTCCACCCCTTTCGACGGAGGAGATGCCATGAAGAAGTACTGGAACGAAGAGTTCGAAACCATGCCGCTCGAAAAACTCCGGGAATTCCAGGCCGCGAAGCTGCGGGAGACCGTGGCCTGGCTCTACGAGCGGGTGCCGTTCTACAAACAAAAGCTCGACGAGAAAGGGGTGAAGCCCGACGACATCCGCACCCTCGACGACATCCGGCATCTTCCCTTCACCGTGAAAAACGACCTGCGGGACAACTACCCCTTCGGCCTGTGCGCCGTGCCCATGAAGGATCTCGTGCGGGTGCACGCCTCCTCCGGAACCACCGGGAAGCCCATCACGGGGCCCTACACGGCCGAAGACAAGGCCCAGTGGCAGGAGTGCATGGCCCGCACCCTGTGGGCCCAGGGCATCCGGCCCGACGACATCTGCCAGAACGCCTACGGCATGGGCCTCTTTACGGGAGGCCTCGGGTTCTATCTGGGCGTCGAGGCGATCGGGGCGTGCCTCGTGCCCACCGGGTCCGGCATGACCGAGCGCCAGATCATGATCATGCAGGATTTCGGGTCCACGGCGCTCTTCTGCACCCCCACCTACGCCCTGACCATCGCCGAGAAGGCCGACCAGATGGGCGTGGACCTCCGGAAGCTCCCCCTGCGGGTGGGTTCCTTCGGGGCGGAGCCCTGGACCGTGGAGATGCGAAAGGAGATCGAGGAGCGCATGGGCATTGCGGCCCACGAGGCGTACGGGCTCACCGAGATGATGGGCCCGGGTGTCGGGTTCTCGTGCGAGGCCTACCGGCTGCATCTGAACGAGGACCACGTCTATCCCGAGATCGTGGACCCCTCCACCCTGGAGCCGGTGCCCCTCGGGGAGAAGGGCGAGCTCGTGTTCACGGCGCTCCAGCGCCGGGCCATGCCGCTCCTGCGGTACCGCACCCGCGACATTACGAGCCTCCGGCGGGTCGAGTGCGAGTGCGGCCGCACCCTGGTGGTGATGGACAAGATCCTGGGCCGGTCCGACGACATGCTGATCATCTCGGGCGTCAACGTGTTCCCGAGCCAGGTCGAGTCCGTCATTATGGAGTTCGAGGAGATGGAGCCCCTCTACCAGATCCGGGTGTTCAAGAAGGGGCACCTGGACGGCATGAAGGTGGAGGCCGAGGCCAAGCCCGAGGTGTACGCCCAGGGCAAGCAGGCCCTCGAGGATCTCGGCCGTCGGATCAGCGCCCGGATCCACGGGGTGATCGGGATCAACGCGCCCGTGGAGATCGTGCCCCAGGGCACCATCGCCCGAAGCGAGGGCAAGGCCAAGCGGGTGATCGACGAGCGAAAGAAGTAGCGGTTGCAGCACCGCCCGCCCCGGGGCGGATTGACCCCGGGGCGGGCGGCGGAATAGGATTCGGTCGTCTCCGAGCGGACCGGCCTACCGGCTCTTC
>NZ_BAAHFQ010000015.1:0-49079 GCF_054681715.1 Deferrisoma sp. | reverse complement strand
GGGGCCTGGATCACCATGCGGTGCACCGTGGGTGCCAGGGTCTGCTTTTCCACGATGGTAAACAAGCCTCTTCCTCCCGCCGAAAAACACGGCTTCTGCCAGGGTTGCGAAAGTTCCCGCGCGCACATATAGAAGACCGCCCCCTCCGGTGTCAACCCGGGTCGGAAAACGTACCCCAGAAGACAGACTTCAGACCCGGACGGCACCTCGGCCGAACCCTCCCGTGGGCGGAGAACGGCGCCACGCCCCGTCCGGGTGACACCGAAGCCCCGCGGCCGACCGACGCCCGGGGATCGAGGTCGGCGACCGGGCTCAGGGCGACGGCCCGCCCGATGAGATCTGGGGCCTGCCCAGAAGCGCCCGTTCCGGGTCCAACCGGTCGTAGGCGTCCAGGGCCGTGAGAACCTTTTTCACGTAGCGCCGGGTCTCCCGGTACGGGATCGACTCCACGAACACATCCAGGGGCTCCCCGGCCCACCGCTTCCGCCAGCGCTCCACGGCCGCGGCGCCCGCGTTATAGGCGGCCACCGCCGCCACCAGGTCGCCCCCGAACCGGTCCAGGAGGTCCCGGAGATGACGGGCCCCGAACCGGAGCGCCAGGGCCGGGTCGAAGAGGTCTTCGGGCTCGAAGGGGTCCACCCCGAGCCGCCGGGCCACGACCCCGGCGGTGGAGGGGATGAACTGGGTGAGTCCCCGGGCCTCCCAAGGGGAATAGGCCTTGGGGTCGAAATGGCTCTCGGTGTGGGCCAGGGCCAGGAGGAGGTGGGGGTGGATCCCGGCCTCGGCCGCGGCCCCGGCCGCCTCCTCCGGAAACGCCACCGGAAACGCGAGGCCCTCGGCCGACAGGGGGTCCGGCTCCCCCGTGGGGGGCCAGTCGGCCCAACCGCGGGAGGCGGCCCGGACCGCCCCGGCGTAGTCCCCGGCCCAGTAGCGCAGCCGGGCCGCCGCCTCGCCCCGGGCCGGGGCCCTCGCAAGGAGGCGCCGGGCGGCTTCGTCGAGTCCGAGGCGCAGGTACATGCCCGGCCGGCCGGCGGCCTGCAGGTCCTCCAGGGCCGGGGGCCAGTAGGGCAGGGCGCCCGACACCGGGCGTCGGGGATCGGGGAGGGCCCAGCCTTCCGGGCTCCCCGTGTCCTCCCAGTGGGCGGCGAGAAGGGCATAGTACCCCAGGGGGTGCTCGTCGACGAGGATTTTTCGCGCGGCCGCGGCTGCCGGCCCGTCGCCGGCCGCTTCCAGGGCCCGGGCCTGCCAGTACAGGCCCCGGGCCCGCTGCCACCCGGGGGCCGCCCCCCGGGCCGAGGCCGCGAACGCCCGGGCCGCCTCGTCGAACCGGCCCTGGCGGAACGCATCCCAGCCCAGGTTGAACCGGGCGTCCCGGGCCTCGGCGCTCCCGGGGTAGGCCGCGAGCAGCCGGCCCCGGGCCCGGGCGGCCTCGTCCCACAGGCGGCGGCCCTCGAACACCCGGTAGGCCTGATAGAGATAGAGGGGCGCCCGGCGGCTCCGGGGGTACCGCTCGGCGAGCCGCACCAGGTCCGGGGCCCCCTCGTCGCCCCGGTCCAGACCGAACAGACATCGCGCCCGGTAGAACCGGGCCTCCTCCTCGGTCCTGGGATCCCGGGCCGCCCGGCCCAGCGGCTCCAGGGCCTCGTCATACCGCCGCAGGAAGTAGAGCGCCTTCCCCAGGGTCAGGTCCAGCTCGGGCTCGATCCGGCTCCCCGGGATGAGCCGGCGGCGGAGCTCCCTTAGGGTGGCCACGGCCTCGTCCCGCCGGCCCCGATCGAGCAACAGCGTTCCTCGGGCGAAGATCCGCTCCCCGGCCACCGGCTTGAACGGATCGCCCCGGCCGGCCGCGGCAAGGACCGGCTCGGCCTGCCGGCTCTCGGGCCGGTGGGCGAACTCGACCCACAGCCGCTCGGCCACCCGGAGGGCTTCCGCCCGCCGCCCGGCGGAGCCGAGCGCGGCGAGCTGCCCCACGAGGGCCCGTACCTCCCAATCCTCGTCGGGGGCCACCTCCTCTAGGCGCGCGTAGTGCGCTGCCGCCTCCGCGTGGCGGCCCTCCGCCGCGGCCGCCTCGGCGAGGAACGCCAAGGCCTCGGGGAGAAACGGGCTCGGGGGGCTCGCCTCGGCCACCGCCCTCCAGTGGGGCGCCCCCTCGTCCGGCGGGAGGAGTCGTCCGAGGGCCGCGTGGGCGGCGTCGGCCGGCTCGAACCCCGCAGCCAGGAGTTCCCGGTAGATCGCCACGGCCGCCCCGGGATCCCCCGCCTCCAGGCCCCGGGCCTCCCGGAACCGGGCCTCCGCGGCAGAAGCCGTGGGGAACCGCTCCCACACGGCCGCCCGGGCGACAATTGCCGCCGCCCACGTTACAATGGCGACCAGCAGGAAGCGGGCCGCGAGCCGCGCGGGGCCGCTTCGTTGCATCCGACCGTTCACGCTGCCTCCTCGGGCCGGGGACCGGCCCGGTCCGGGGTGGGGAGGGAACCCGCCATGTGCCCGACCTCGCCCGGCCCCATCCGCTGGATCCCGGTTCGACAGGACCTGCCTTCCCCCCGCCTTCCCGACCCCGCGGCGGCGCTCCGGCACGCGCTCGAATGCGCCCCCCGGCCGCCCCGGGGCCGTGTCGCCGTTCCCGTGGGAAGCCGGCACATCCCCGGCCTCCCGGAGCTGGTGCGGGAACTGGTGGGGTGGCTCCGGGCCGAAGGCGCCGACCCGTTTGTGGTGCCCGCCATGGGAACCCACGGGGGCGGCACCCCGGCCGGGCAGAGGGACACCCTTGCACGGCTGGGGATCACCGAGGAGACCGTCGGGGCGCCGGTGGTCTCCGGCGGCGAGGTGGTGCGCCTGGGCGAGGCCGCGCCGGGCCTTCCGGTGTGGTGCGACCGGGCCGCGGCCGAGGCCGCGGCCGTGGTGCCCTTGCACCGGGTCAAGCCCCACACCGCGTTCCGAGGGGTTCTCGAAAGCGGGCCCACGAAGCTTCTGGCCGTGGGGCTCGGGAAGGCCGAGAGCGCCCGGGCGGTGCACCGGTACGGCCCGGCCGACGCCCTGCCCCAGGTCCTTTCGTTCTGGCTCGCCTCGGGGCGGCTCCCCTTCGGGATCGGGCTCGTGCCCAACGGCCGGGGCGAGGTGGCCCACCTGGAGCTCCTGGAGCCCCGGACCTGGCTCGATGCCGAGCACCGGCTCCTGGAGCGGGCCCGGGAGTTCATGCCCCGGCTTCCCTGGGACGACCTCGATCTGCTGGTCGTGGACCGGATCGGCAAGGACGTCTCGGGTACCGGCATGGATCTCCACGTGATCGGGCTCGAGCGGCGGTTTCCCGGATGCGGGGCCACGCCCCGCGTCCGCAGGGTCGTGGCCCTCGAGCTCACGCCGGCCTCCGGCGGGAACGCCAACGGCGTGGGCTACGCCGACGTGGTCACCCGCCGGCTCGCCGACGCGATAGACTGGGGCGCCACCTACGCCAACGCCCGGGCCACCGGGTTTCTCGAGGCCGCCCGGCTGCCCTACGTGGCCGCCGACGCGGACGAGGCCGTCACCGTGGCCCTCGACGCGCTCGGGTCCGATGCCGAAACCGTCCGGGCGGTGCGGATCCCCGACACCGGCCATCTGGAGCGGTTCTGGGTCAGCCCCGTCCTCGCCGGCGAACTTCCCCCGGGTGTCCACAGGGACTGTGGATAACCTGTGGATGGGCCTGTGGACGACCCGCCAGAACCCCGTGGTTTCGGCCCCTCCTCCGGGGTGCACTCTTTTTGTGCGACCCCGAAGAAAATTACAGAAAACAAAATCTTTTCAGAATGTTACAACCAGGACGAGCCCGGGGGGCCGGCACGACCGAACCCCGTCGGCG
Source organism: Deferrisoma sp. (assembly GCF_054681715.1). NCBI lineage: Bacteria > Pseudomonadati > Thermodesulfobacteriota > Deferrisomatia > Deferrisomatales > Deferrisomataceae > Deferrisoma > Deferrisoma sp. The sequence continues at coordinate 45,241 of NZ_BAAHFQ010000015.1, read as the reverse complement.
CCGAACCCGCCGGTCGGCCTGGAAGTTTTCCACATGCCCCCGCCGATGCCTAGCCGTCCGAACCTCCCGGCCGTTTCCGCCGGTCGAGGTAGTCCGCGTAGAACGCCCGCTTGAAGGAAACAAATCGGTCCTCCAGAATCGCCTCCCGGGCCCGGGCCATGAGTTGGGTGTAGAAGAAGATGTTGTGCACCGTGGCCAGGGCCTTCCCCAGGGGCTCGTCCACCGCGAACAGGTGGTGGAGGTACGCCCGGGAGAACCGCTGGCAGGTGGGGCACCCGCAGGAGGTGTCCACCGGGTAGCGGTCCTTGCGGTACTGGGGCCGCTGGATCCGCATCTTCCCGGTCCAGGTGAACAGGGTCCCCCCGCGGGCGAACCGGGCCGGGATGATGCAGTCGAACATGTCCATGCCCCGCTCCACGGCCTCGAGGATGTCCTCGGGCTTTCCCACCCCCATGAGGTACCGGGGCTTGTCCTCCGGCAGGAACGGCTCCGACATCTCCACGGCCCGCTTCATGAGCTCGTGGCCCTCCCCCACGCTCACCCCACCCACCGCGTACCCCGGAAAGTCCATCGCCGCGAGGGCCCGGGCGCACCTCTCCCGCAGGTCGGGATACACGGAGCCCTGGACGATGCCGAAGAGCGCCTGCTCCCCCGGCCGGCGATGGGCCTCGAGGGAGCGCCGGGCCCAGCGCAGGGTCCGCTCCACCGACGCGGCGGCGTAGGCGTGCTCGGCCGGGAAGGGGATGCATTCGTCGAAGGCCATGATGATGTCGGCCCCCAGATCGTTCTGGGTGCGGATCGACTCCTCCGGGGTCAGGAGCAGGGTCTGGCTCCCCTCCTTGTCCAGGGGAAACCGCACCCCCTCCTCCTCGATGACCCTACCGGGCAGGCTGAACACCTGGAACCCCCCGGAGTCGGTGAGGATCGGGCCCGACCACCCCATGAACCCGTGGAGTCCCCCGCACCGGCGCACCACGGCCGGCCCCGGCTGGAGCAGGAGGTGGTAGGTGTTGGCGAGCACGATCCGGCCGCCGGCCCGGGCCACGAACTCCGGGTCCACAATCTTCACCGCCGCCTGCGTGCCCACGGGCATGAACACCGGGGTCTCCACCGCGCCGTGGGGGGTGAGGAGCACCCCCGCCCGGGCCCGGGTCCCGCGGTCCCGGTGCACGAGTTCGTATCGGACGGGTTGGCTCACGTTCGGTTCATCCGGTCGAGTTTGGCGTAGAGGGTGTTCCGGTTGATTCCCAGAAGTTCGGCCGCCCGGATCCGAACCCCCCCGGCCCGGTTCAACGCCCGGGCCACGGCGATCCGGTCGAGGCGGTCCACCAGCGCCCGGTACACCCCCTCCGGGGGCGGCCGGTCCAGGAGCTCCTCCACCCACCGGCCGAGCACCTCCTCGGCGCTTCCCGCCGGCACGGCGTCCCGGCCCGGCCCGTCCACGTGTTCGGCACCGACCTCGCCCCCGCCGGCCCGGGCCGCGGCCTCCCGCACCACCCCCTCGAGCTCTGCCACGTTCCCCGGCCAGGCCCGGCTCCGCAGGGCGGCCTCGGCCTCCTCGGAGAACCGGGCCCCCGGGCCCGCCACCCGCGCCAGAAGGGCCCGGGCCAGGGGCACCACATCGGCCTTGGCCTCGGCGAGCGACGGCAGATGGATCGGCAGGGCGGCCAGCCGGCGATACAGATCGTCGCGAAACGCCCCCCGCCGCACGGCCTCGGCGAGTTCCGGCCCGGCCGAGGCCACGACCCGCGGATTGCCGGCTCGCAGGAGCCGGAGGAGCACGGCCTGGAGGTCGGCCGGCAGGCTCTCCACATCCTTGAGATACAGGGTGCCGCCCGCGGCCTGCTCGGCGGCCCCGCCGGGCCCGAACAGGGCCCGCTCCAGGTCCCCGGGCTCCCTTCTAGCGCAGGGGACCTCCACGAACGGACCCGGAAGGGCGGAGGCGGCATGGATCGCGCGGGCCACGAATCCCCGGCCCGTGCCGGGTGCGCCTGTGATCAAGGCGGGGGAACGGCCCCGGGCCGCGAACCTCACCTGGTCCCACACGGCAGCCCGGGCCGGGCTCTCGCCCACCCAGGCCGGGGGGCCGTAGCGCTCCTGGAACGCCTCCCGGAGCCGCCGGTTCTCCTCCTCCAGGGCCCGCCGGTCGCTCCGCAGCCGCTGCTGGGTTCGCACGGCCTGGGCCACCAACGCCGCCACCACCTGGAGCACCCGCAGATCGTCCTCGAGCTCGTCCCCGACGGCGGGCAGCCGGTCGGCCGAGAGCACCCCCACGGTTTCGCCGGCCACCTTGACCGGCACGCACAAGAACGCCACCCGGGAGCGGTCGAGCCCGGCCCGGGCCCCCGTGCGGTCGAGGAACAACGGTTCCGCCCCGATGCTCGGGATCACCATCGGCTCGCCCCGTTCGAGCACCCGCCCCATGACCCCCTCGCCCACCCGGTATCGGCCCCGCCGGATCTCGGCCGGGGTGAGCCCGTGGGCCACCTCGATCACGAGTTCCCCGGTGCCCGGCTCCACGAGCGCCAGTGTGCCCCGCTGCATGCCGAGCTCCTCGGCCAGGATCCGGAGCACGGGTTCCACGGCCTCGGTGAGTTCCAGCGACGCACCCACGGCCTGGCTGATCCGGTACAGGGCCCGGAGCTCCTTGACGGTGCGGGGCAGGGGGCGGGGTGTCGCGGACTCGGTCATGGGCGGCCTCGGGGCGGTAGGGGAAGGGATCCGAGTATAGGAGGCGCCAGCCGGGGGGTCAAAACCCCGGCCGGTTTGGCCTCCCCAAAACCAAATCCCACGGTTTCACACCCCGTTTTAGGTTCTTGACACCCCTAGGGTCCTTCACTAAGATGCGCGCCACCCCGGATCTGGGCCGGGGGGCGGACCGTTTCGTTTTGCCAAAAAGGAGGTCGACCCATGCGTAAGAAGCTTCTTCTCACCGCGGCGGTGGCGTGCCTGGTCGGATCGGCGGCCTGGGCCGCCGACACCATCAAGATCCCCGTGGCCTCGCCGTTCACCGGGCCCCTGGCCTCCTTCGGCGAGGGGGTAAAGAACGGCGCCCTGCTCAAGGCCGAGGAGATCAACGCCGCCGGCGGCATCAACGGCAAGAAGGTGGAGATCCTCCTGGAAGACGAGCTGTGCGACCCCAAGGAGGCCGCCAACGTGGCCACCAAGCTCGCCGGCGACAAGGAGATCGCGATCGTGGTGGGGCACCTGTGCTCCTCGGCGAGCCTCGCGGCCGCGCCCATCTACAAGGACGCGAAGCTCCCGGCCATCTCGCCGGCCTCCACCAACCCGAACCTGTGTAAGTCGAGCCCCTACTATTTCCGGAATGTGTACAAAGACGACTTCCAGGGCGCGTTCCTGGCCCGGTACGTGGACGAGGCCCTGGGCTGGAAGAAGATCGCCATCTTCTACGAGACCAACGACTACTCGATCGGCTTGAAGGACGCCTTCGTGGCCGAGGCCAAGAAGCGGGGCATCCAGATCGTGGGCACCGAGGCCTACACCTCCGACACCACCGACTTCACGCCCCAGCTCTCCAAGTTCAAGATGATGAAACCCGACGCCATCTTCATCCCCGGCTACGCCCCCCAGGGCACCCTGATCGTGAGCCAGGCCGCCAAGCTCGGCATGAAGGTGGGCTTCTTCGGCGCCGACGGCCTCGATGACGACGTGATGCTCAAGAACCCCGACGCTGAGGGGCTCTTCGTGACCACGCCGTTCCTGCCCGACGCGGCCGGCCCCGAGGCCCAGGGCTTCATCAAGGCGTACAAGGAGAAGTACGGGATCGAGCCCAACTGGTTCGCGGCCAACACCTACGACGCCGTGGGCCTGGCGGCCGAGGCCATCGCCAAGGTGGGCCTCGACCGGGAGAAGATCCGGGACTACCTGGCGAGCCTGAACTCCCCCGAGAAGGCCTATAAGGGCGTGACCGGCGCCACCTATTTCGACGAGAACGGCGACTGCCTCAAGTCGGCTTTCATCAAGGAGATCCGGGGCGGCAAGTGGGTGAGCGCCAAGAAGCAGATCCAGTAAGCCCGATCTGAGTCGGGGCGATCCGGGAACAGGTAGGCGGGGAGCCTACCTGTTCCCGCGTTTGGGCCCCGCGTTTTCGGGCGGGGTGGGTCTTTCAGTCTCCCACCCGCCCCGATCGGAACCACCGGAACCCCCATCGGGGTTCCCCCTGACCCGCTTGGCTGCGAGGCGGCCGAGGAGGACCCGGCGGTGGACTGGCAAAACCTGTTCGACATGTCGTCGCTCTTCCTGCAGCAGCTCGTGAACGGGCTCACGGTGGGCGGGGTGTACGCCCTGATCGCCGTGGGGTACACCATGGTGTACGGGGTGATCGAGCTCATCAACTTCGCCCACGGCGAGATCTACATGTTCGGGGCGTTCATCGCCTACCATCTGGTCACGGTGTACAAGGTGCCGTTCTTCGTCGCGGGCCTCGTGGCCGTGGCCACCTGCGCGGTGATCGGGATCCTCCTGGACATCGTCGCCTACCGCCCCCTGCGCAACGCCCCCCGCCTTGCAGCGCTGATCACGGCCATCGGGATGAGCATCTTTTTCCAGAACGTCGCCCTCATCAAATGGGGCGCCATGATCAAGAGCTACCCGCTCGAGGCGCTGCCCGCGTTCTTCTCGGACGTGGCGGTGCAGATCGGCGACGTGCAGGTCACCTGGCTCCAGGTGTTCATCCTGGCCACGACCCTGGTGCTCATGTATACCCTGCACACCATCATCCACCGCACCAAGGTGGGCACGGCCATGCGGGCCATCGCCCAGGACAAGCGCGCCGCGGCGCTCATGGGCATCAACGTGAACCGGGTGATCTCGTTCACCTTTGCCCTGGGCTCGTCGCTGGGGGCCGTGGCCGGGATCCTGGTGGGGGTGTTCTACAACGCGATCTGGCCCACCATGGGCTACATCGCCGGCATCAAGGCCTTTGCCGCCGCGGTGCTCGGGGGGATCGGGTCGGTTCCGGGGGCGATGCTCGGCGGGGTGGTGCTGGGGGTGGCCGAGGTGTTCGGGGCGGGCTACCTCTCGTCCCAGTACCGCGACGGCATCGCCTACGCCGTGATGATCCTGGTGATCGTGTTCAAACCCTCGGGCCTTCTCGGCAAGGCCATGATCCAGAAGGTGTGAGGAGGGCACCATGGGCAACGGCATGCGCCTTCGGGCCTATCTGGAAGATCATCCCCGGGCCACCGTGGCCGGGATCCTCCTGTTCGCCCTGGTGCTCCCCTGGTTGCCCCTGGGCGAGGCCTCGGGGTACGTGACCCGGGTTGCGACGCTGACCATGGTGTACATGGGCCTCGCGCTGGGGCTCAACATCGTGCCCGGGTTCACGGGGCTCCTGGACCTGGGGTACGTGGGGTTTTACGGCATCGGCGCCTACACGGCCGGGCTCCTCACCATCCACTACGGGCTCTCCTACTGGGTGATTCTTCCCCTCGCAGCATTGAACGGCGCCCTGTGGGGCATCCTGCTGGGGGCCCCGACCCTCAGGCTCACCGGCGACTACTTCGCCATTGTGACCTTCGGGTTTGCCGAACTCGTGGGGCTCGTGATCCGAAACGAGCTGTGGCTCACCCGGGGCCCCATGGGCATCCCCGGCATCGCCGCCCCCTCGATCTTCGGCCACGTCCTGAGCAAGGAGTGGGAGTTCTTCTACCTGATGCTCGTGCTCCTCGCCTTTGTGGTGATCCTGGTCCGGCGGGTCGAGGACTCCCGGCTGGGCCGAGCCTGGTTCGCGATCCGGGAGGACGAGATCGCGGCCGAGGCCTGCGGCGTGAACATCATCCGGTACAAGATCCTCGCCTTCGCGGTGAGCGCGGCCATCGGCGCCCTGGTGGGGTCGTTCTACGCTCGGTGGTTCCGGTTCATCCACCCCGACATGTTCAAGTTTTGGGAGTCGATCCTGGTGCTGTGTCTGGTCGTGCTCGGGGGCATGGGATCGGTCGTGGGGGTGATGCTGGGGGCCCTCGTGATGATCCCCATGACCGAGATCCTCCGGGTGGGCCTGGGCGCCTTCGTGGACTGGGCCGGACGGGCCGAAATCACCTGGATCAGCCCCGATCTCGTGAACGCCCGGTACCTCATCTTCGGCCTCATCCTCGTGCTCATGATGCGGTTCCGGCCCGAGGGACTCTTCCCCGAGGTCCGGGTCCGGGGCGAGATGCACCCCGGCTCCGACAAGGAGCGGGAGGCCGAGGACGAGAGCTTCTACGAGGTCGCCACCGACCACGACAAGAACTCCCTGGGGTAGCCGACGATGATTCTCGAAGCCAAGGGTGTGACCAAGGTGTTCGGGGGCCTGACCGCGGTTTCCGACGTGGACGTCTCGGTGGGCGAGGGGGAGATCGTGGGCCTGATCGGGCCGAACGGCGCCGGAAAGACCACGCTTTTTAACTGCCTGACGGGGGTGACCCGGCCCACCAAGGGGACGATCCTCTTCCGGGGCACCGACATCGTACCGCCGGTGGAGGAGTCGGCCCGGCACACCGTGGAGCGGGCGAGCGCGCTCACCCTTCTGCTTTCGCTTCTCTGGATCCCGGTGTTCGCTTCGGCCGTGCTACCCCACGTGTTCTTCCAGGTGGAGACCTTCCTGGCCGTGTTCGGGCTGGGGGTACTGCGGGCCTACACGGCCCGGCGCATGCGCACCGGTATCGAGTGGACCCGGGGACTCACCTTCCTCTTTGCGGGCATCGACTTCTGCACAGGCCTGTGGTGGCTCACCCGGCTTGGCCACTACGGTGACCTTCGGTTTTTCCCGGTGCCCGAAGCGTTCCAGTTCATGCCCCTCAAGCCCGTGCTCGCGGCGGCCTCGGTGGTGTACCTGGGGTACGCCCCCTGGATCGTCGTGACGCTCCTTCGGCCGAAGGTCCGGGCCGTGTTCGGCATCTTCATGCGGCCCGACACCGTGAACGTGCTGGGCATGGCCCGCACGTTCCAGAACATCCGGCTCTTCGGGAACCTGTCGGTGATCGACAACGTGAAGATCGGGCTCCACGGCCGCACCCGGGTGGGATTCCTCGGCGCGGCCCTCCGGACCCGGGCGTTCAAGAAAGAAGAGGCCGAGATCACCCGCAAGGCGCTGGAGGCCCTGCGGTTTGTCGGCCTGGAACACCGGGCCGGGACCTTGGCCCGGAACCTCCCCTACGGCGAGCAGCGGCTCCTGGAGATCGCCCGGGCCATGGCGAGCGAACCCGCGCTGCTCCTGCTGGACGAACCCGCCGCGGGCATGAACCCCCAGGAGACCGCGAGCCTCGTCCATCTGATCGACCGGATCCGTAAGCAGGGCATTGCGATCCTGGTGATCGAACACGACATGAAGGTCATCATGCGCATCTGCGACCGGATCGTGGTGCTCGACCATGGCGTCAAGATCGCCGAGGGCACCCCGGCCGAGATCCGCACGAACCCCAAGGTCATCGAGGCCTACCTGGGACGGGAGGCCGCCGCCCATGCCTAACGCCCAGCCGATGCTCAAGCTCGAGAACGTCCACACCTATTACGGCAACATCCACGCCCTCAAAGGGGTGAGCTTCGAACTCCAGGAGGGCCAGATCGGCTGCCTGATCGGTGCCAACGGGGCCGGCAAATCCACCACGCTCATGACCATCTCGGGGATCGAGCGCTGCCGGGAAGGCACGATCGAGTTCCTGGGCAAACCCATCCACCGCACGCCGCCCGACGAGATCGTGCGCATGGGGATCTGCCAGGTACCCGAGGGCCGCCGGATCTTCCCCCGGCTCACGGTGCGGGAGAACCTGCTGCTGGGGGCGTACATCCGCAAGGACAAGGCGGGCATCCAAAAGGACCTGGACCGGGTGTTGGGCTATTTTCCCCGGCTCGCCGAACGGCTCAACCAGGACGGGGGCACCCTATCGGGCGGCGAGCAGCAGATGCTCGCCATCGGGCGGGCGCTCATGAGCCGGCCCCGGCTGCTCCTCCTGGACGAACCGAGCCTGGGGCTCGCCCCGCTTGTGGTGGAGACAATCTTCGAGATCATCGCCGAGATCGCCAAGGAGAAGATCACCGTGCTCCTGGTGGAGCAAAACGCCAACGCCGCCCTTCAGCTCGCCGATTACGGCTGGGTGCTGGAGACCGGCCGGATCGTGCTCCAGGACGAGGCCAAGGCGCTGCTCGCGAACCCCAAGGTCCGAGAGGCCTATCTGGGGGAGGGATAGGGGCTCGCTTGCCCCGCCCGCGGGGCGTTGTCCGCGCGCCGCGCCGCCGCGCCCTTCGGGGCGCGGCGTTTCTGTGCCCGCGCCGTGCTCGCCGGGCGGCCGGATGCGTGGTAGATTCGGCGATACCGATAGGCCTCCGTGCCGTTTCACCCCATCGATGGGAGGAGTGTCATGAGCGCAAGCCCGATCCGTCAGATCCTGGTGGCCGTGGACCTTTCCGACGACGGCTCGAGCGTGTGCACCTTCGCCAAGACCCTCGCCACCACCATCGGGGCCGACCTCACCGCGCTGTACGTGGTGGAGTCGCTCCCCGAGGGGCTGATGGGGCTCGATCTCCCGGCCCTCCGGTCCGAGGATGCCGTTCCCGAGCTTGAGCAGGAGGCGCTGCGGGTCCTCCGGGATCACGCGCTGACGAACCTGGGGGAGGGGGTGGGGCTCCACGTCACCGCCGGGGACCCGGCCGAGGAGATCCTCCGGGTGGCCTCGGAGCGCAACGCCGACCTCGTGGTCCTGGGGAACCACGGCCGCAGGGGGCTCGCCCGGGCCCTCTACGGCTCCACGGTGCAGCGGGTGGTCGAGGCGGCCCGGTTCCCGGTACTGGCCGTCCCCCTGCCCGCCTGACCCCCCAGCCGACCCGAGCACCGTGGGAGTTCCGGACCCGCTCTCCCTCTGGCCCGACCCCGAGCGGCTCGCCGAGGATCCGGCCGCCGAACTGGGCCGGCTCGCCCATCTCACCGGGGCAGCCGCCGCGGCCCTCTGGCACGCCGAGCGACCGGCCGCATGTCTGGCCTGGCCGGAAGGGGCGGTCGCGCTCTGCGATTGGCTCGGGGCGGACACCCCCGCCCCTCCTCCGCCGTTCGGCGCCGCACGGCGGATCCCCCTGCCCGGCGAACCGGCCCGGCTCGGGCTCTTCTGGAAGGCCGACGCGCCGTCCCCCCTCCCCGGCCTGGACGGGGCCGCGGCCCGGCTCGGGCCGGCCCTGCGGCTGGCCCGCCGGTGCCGGGAGGTGGCGGAGCTGGAGGCCCGGTACCGCCGGATCTTCCACGAGATCCCGGTGTCGATCTGGGAGGAGGACTTCTCGGCCCTGAAGGAGGAGCTCGACCGGCTCAAGGCCAAGGGGGTCACCGACGTCGAGGCGCACCTCGCGGCCCACCCCGAGTTCGCCGTGCGGGCGGCCCGGTTGGTCCGGATCCTGGACGTCAACGACTACACCCTGCGGCTGTTTCGGGCCCGCTCGCGGGAGGAACTCCTCGGTTCGCTGGACAAGATCTTCACCCCCGAGTCGTTCCCGGTGTTCGCCAAGGAGGTGGCGGCCCTCGCCCGGGGCGAGCGGTTTTTCGAGTGCGAGGGGCAAAACCGCACCGTGGACGGCGAGCCCCTCGAGGTGCTCATGCGGGTGGAGTTCCCCCCGGAGAAATCCGACCTCTCCCGGGTCACCGTGAGCATCACCGACATCACCCGGCGCAAGCGGGCCGAGGAGGCGCTCCGCCAGGCCCGGGAGGAGCTGGAGGCCCGGGTCCAGGCCCGCACGGCCGAACTGGAGGAGGCGAAGCGGCGGCTCGAGGAGGACATCCAAGCCCGGGAGCGGGCCGAGGCCGAGCGGGAGCGGTTCCGGAAGGAACTCGAGCGAAGCCGCCTCTTCGAGGCCGTGGGGCAACTCGCGGGCGGGGTAGCCCACGATTTCAACAACCTCCTCGGAAGCATCCTGGGGTGCCTCTACGGGCTGCGGCTGCGGCTGGAGGGCGATCCCGAGGCCCTGGCCGAGCTCGACCGGATCCGGGACCTGTGCAAGCAGGGCGGGGAGCTCACCCGGCAACTCCTGGCCATCGCCCGGCGCCAGGGCGGCCGGGACGAGGCGGTGGCCGTGGGCCGGCTCGTCCAGGAGGCCGCCGCGCTCCTCCAGCGGACCGTGCCCCGCACCATCCGGCTCGCCCTGGAGGTGGAGCCGGACCTTCCGTCGGTGCGGGGCGACCGGTCGCTCCTAACCGCCGCGCTCCTGAACCTCGGCGTGAACGCCCGGGACGCCATGCCCCGGGGCGGGGAGATCCGCCTCGGGGCCCGGCCGACGGGGGACGGGTGGGTCCGGATCTGGGTGGAGGATACCGGGGTGGGCATTCCCCCCGACGTCCAGGACCGGGTGTTCGAGCCGTTCTTCACCACGAAGCCCGTGGGCCAGGGCACGGGGCTCGGGCTCTCCATGGTGTACGCCACCGTGACCGAGGCCGGGGGGCGGGTGTCGCTCCGGTCCGAGCCGGGCCGGGGCACTCGGATCGAGCTCGCGCTGCCGGCCGTGGAGGCGCCGGGCCGTCCGGCGGCCGCGGGGGACCGTCGGCCGTCGTCCCACCCCCTGTGCTCGGCCACGGTGCTCGTGGTGGAGGACGAACCCCCGGTGGCCCGATTGGTGGAACGCGCGCTCCAAGGTGCAGGGTACCGGACCCGCTGGGCCCGGGACGGCATCGAGGGGCTCGAGGCCGTGCGGGACCTGGGGGCCGACCTGGGGGCGGTGCTCCTCGACCTCGTGCTCCCCCGGACCGACGGAAGCGCCGTGTACCGGGTGCTCCGGGAGCTCGCCCCCGAGGTCCCCGTGCTCTTCATCACGGGCCGAGAAGACCTCGCCCGCAACCTGGCCCCTGGAGTTCCCGTGCTCTCGAAGCCCTTCGATGGGGCGGACGTATTGGCGGCGGTCTCCGAAGTCCTGGCCGGGCCCCCGTTCACCAGATGCGGCTCTTGATCTTCCCGAACGGTTTGAGCAGGAAATCCACCAGGGCTTTCTCGTAGTACCCCCGGGGCCAGAGGTCTTGGGATACCCGCTCCTCGTAGTGACGCCGGCCTTCCGCAATGGCCGACTCCATGATCTCGAAGAGCCGGTCCTCCACGATTCCCCGTTCCACTTCGCTTTTGTGGTAGGCGGCCAGGTCGCTTACAATCGTCCGAGCGAGTCGCCGGGCCTCTTCCTCGTCGCGGATCGGTTCGTCCATGCTCTCCATCCCCGGTGGGCCGAAGGCCGCTTTTTCAGCCATGGCGCGACGATAGCACCCGCTCCTTACGCCCGGCAAGCGCAGGCTCCGAGGAGGAAACGTGACCACGCTGGATGAGGTGGCCGAGCGCCTTTCCCGGTACCGCCCCCCGTCGGGAAGAACCGTGGCCCCGGTGCGGGCCGCGGTGGCCCTGTGTCTGCAGGAGCGCCCGGAGGGACTCGAGGTGCTGTTCATCGAGCGGGCCCGGTGCGACGGGGACCCCTGGTCCGGGCATCTGGCATTCCCGGGCGGGCGGATCGACCCAGGCGACGCCGACCCCCGGGCCGCGGCCGAGCGGGAGACCCTGGAGGAGGTGGGGCTCGACCTCGCCCGGGCGCGCTACCTCGGCACCCTGGGCTCCCACCACGCCGAGCGGCTCCCGGTGGTGGTGTCGTGCTTCGTGTATGGCCTCGGCGGGGACCCCGTGCTGCGCCCCAACCACGAGGTGGCCTCCGCATTCTGGGTTCCCCTGGCCCACCTCGTGGACCCGGCACGGCACCTGGTGAAAACGTTCCGGTTCGGGGGCAAAGACTGGGCCCACCCGGCCATCCAACTCCTGGGGCCCGGCCGGCCGGTACTCTGGGGCATCACCTACCGGCTCGTGGAGCGGTTCTGCCGGGCCATGGGCCTGGCGTTTCCCGCCGCCCGATCCGAAGGCGCCGCGGCGCCCTGAACCGGCGTTGGCCCCGAGGAGGAATCCGGTGGAGATCCCCTTCGTTAAGATGCACGGGCTCGGAAACGACTTCGTGGTGGTGGACTGCCGCGACACCGACTGGGGGGACTGGTCGCACCTGGCCCCGGCCCTGGCCCACCGCCGGTTCGGGGTGGGCTGCGACCAGGTGCTCCTGGTGCGGCGCTCGGACCGGGCCGATCTGCGGATGGACATCTACAACGCCGACGGCTCCCGGGCCGAGATGTGCGGCAACGGCATCCGGTGCTTCGCCCGGTACGCGCGCGACCGCCTGGGCTGGCGCGGCGAACGCCTTCAAGTCGAGACGCTGGCGGGGGTGGTGGTGCCCCGGTTCGTGGGCGAGCTCGTCGAGGTGGACATGGGGGAGCCCGCGTTCGACCCAGCCCGGATCCCCGTGGAGGCCGAGGCGCCGGTGCGGGAGGCGCCGCTGCCCATGGACGGGCCCGACGTCAAGGTGACCTGCGTGTCCATGGGAAACCCCCACGCCGTGGTGTTCGTGGACGACGCGAAAACCTACCCGGTGGAAGAGATGGGCCCCCGGATCGAACGCCATCCATGGTTCCCCCGCCGCACCAACGTGGAGTTTGTTGAGGTGCTCGGGCCCGACCGGATCCGGATGCGGGTGTGGGAGCGCGGGGCCGGGGTGACCCTGGCCTGCGGCACGGGGGCCTCGGCCGCGGCCGTGGCGGCCCACTGGACCGGACGGACCGGCCCGGAGGTCACGGTGGCCATGGACGGCGGGGAACTCGAGATCCGCTGGGACCGCGCCTCGGGTCGGGTGTTCATGACCGGCCCGGCCGTCGAGGTGTTCGAGGGCGTTTACCTCGCAACTTCCCGCTCGGACGCTGGGAGGCTGGGAAGCTATTCCTCCGGCGGCTAAATAGAGACGGTCGGGGGCATGGGGCCTGCTGGAGCGCCGGGCGTGGCTCCTACAGTGGCCGGATGCCGCACTCACGCACGGCCGGAAGCAGGCCCCATGCCCTCGCGGTCTCCTTGCGCGCCTGTATTGGCGTCGGGTTAATAGGACGCCAAAAGCCTTTGTGATTCCAGCGCCAGCGAGTGTCCCAGCCTGTGGGAGCGGCTTTCAAGCCGCGACACGATCCCTTCGGGCCTTGGGCCCGGATCGCGGCGGGGCGAACCCCTTGCAGGCCCCGCCCGCCTCACCCCCTCGTCCGGATGTATCCCCACTCCGAGAGCCGGCGAAAACAGTACTCCGCCATCGGCCCCTTGCGGACCTTCTGGAGGACGGCGGCGTACTCCTTGGCCGCGGCCTCCCGGTTTCCCTGGGCCTCGTAGTTCCGGCCCCGGAAGAACGCCACCGTGGGCTGCCCCGGCACGAGCTTTTCGGCGGCGGCCAGGTGCTCCAGGCTCCTGCCGTGCCGGCCCGCCTCGAAGGCCAGCACGCCGGCCGTGAACCGCGCCCGGAAGAGCTTCGGGGCCAGGGTGGCCGCCCGTTCGGCCGACCGGAGGGCCTCGTCGAGCTTTTCGGCCTTGGCCTCGGCGGCCGCCCGGAGTGCCCAGATCAGGGCGTGCCCCGGCGCCAGCTCGGTGGCCTCCCGCAGCAGACGGAGGGCCTCGTCCACCTTTCCCTTGGCCAGGGCCTTTCGGCCCTCGTCCATTTTGGCGTAGGCCGGAGCGACCTTCCGAAGACCCGCCGTGGCCTTCCGGAACGGCTCGGCCCGAAGCCGCTCCGGGGTCTTGAGTCGCGCCGGCTGCAGCTCGGCCATCTCCCGGGCCCGGGCCAGGCGCTCCGAGGTCAGGGGATGGCTCAGGAAGAGCGACTCCACGGCCGAAGGCTCCCGGTCGTGGCTCGCCTTCAGGATCTCCATCACCTGGACCATGCCCTCGGGGTTGTAGCCGGCCGCCGTCATGTACTCCATGCCGAGCTCGTCCGCCTGGCGCTCCTGGTCGCGGCTATACTTCATGAGCACCAGGTTCGTGGCCAAAAGTCCCCCCTGCGCGAGGAGCTCGCCGCCCTGGACCCGGGCGGTTTCCAGGGCCACGAGCCCGACGGTGGTCAAGACGCCCGCGAGCACCTGCCGGGTGTAGCCCGCGGCCTGGTGGCGGGCCGCCACGTGTCCGATCTCGTGGCCCAGCACAGCCGCGAGCTGCGCCTCGTTCTCCATGCGCGTCAAAAGCCCCCGGGTGATCGAGATCTTCCCCCCGGGCAGGGCGTAGGCGTTGATCTCGGAGGCGTTCACCACGTTGAACTCGTAGGGAAGCCCCGGCCGGTGGCTCAGGGCCGCGAGCCTTCGGCCGACCTGGGCCACGTAGGCCTGGAGGGCCGGATCGGGAAACTCCCCCTCGGAGATCTGGGTGTAGACCGGATACGCCTCCTCGCCCATGCGCAGCTCCTGCTCCTCGCCCATGAGCACGAACTCCTGGCGCCCGGTCACCGGGTTGACGGCGCACCCGGCGAGGAGGAGCATGAGTGCGGCGCCGAACCCCAGAGCTCCCCCAAAGCGCATCGATGATCGCCTCATCGTTGGAGCCCTCCTTTCCCGCGCTCGCCGCCGCCCGGGCCTACGCGGCCTTGGAGGCGGCCGTGCGCGACCGGATCGACCGGCTCACGGCCCGGGTGTGCCCCTGCTGCGCTTCGCCGTGCTGCCGGTCGTGCTACTGCCGCAGAACCTTCGAGAACCCCTGGTACCGGTGGGTCAACCGGGTGGCGGCTCCGCTCGCCCCGCCCCCCGACTGGCGCAGGACCCGGCACCCCTTCGGCCTGGGCCCCCGGGGTTGCGAGATCCGCGCCGGGCGGTATGTGTTTTGCTACAGCTACAACTGCCGCCGGCTCCTCGGGGCCCTCGAGACCCGGGAGGCCCGCCGGGCGTTCCAGGCCCTGTCGGACCTCCTTCTCCACCCGAACCGGCTTCCCGACGGCCGGCTACTGCACGAACTGGGCCCCGGGGCCCGGCTTTCGGGCAGCGATGTGGAGGAAATCGGCCGCCGGGTGGCCGAGGCCCGCCGGGCCCTCTCGGCCCTCGGGGCTTCCGGCATGCTAGCGCCGACCGGCCGATGCCTCAACCCGACTTCCCGTACCCCCTGATCGGAGACCTTCCATGCCCGAACGCTTCTACGACCGGCCGCCGAGCCTCTACTACCGCCAGAAGTACCACGGCCTCATCGGCATCCAGTCCAAGGTGCCGATCCGCGACACCTCGGTGCTCTCGCGCCTCTACACCCCGGGCGTCGGGGCATGCTGCCTCACGGTAGCCGACGACGAGGACGCGTCGTTCGAGCTCACCTGCCGGGGCGACAGCGTGGCCGTGGTCACCGACGCCTCGGCCCTCTACGGCATCGGCCGGGTGCCCCCCGAGGCCGCGCTCCCCATGCTGGAGGCCCGGGCCGTTTCGTTCAAGACCTTCGCCAACATCGACGCCTTCCCCTTCGCGGTGCGGGCCGCCAACCCCGACGACCTCACCGAGATCGTCCGGCTCCTCACCCCCACCTTCGGCGGGGTGGTGCTCGACGATATCCGGGCCCCGGACTGTTTTGCGGTGGAGTACCGGCTGCGGCGGGCTCTGCCGATCCCGGTGTTCGACTCGGACCAGCACGCCACCGGGATCGTGGTGGCCGCGGCCCTCCGAAACGCCCTGAAAGTGGTGGGAAAGCGCCTGGAGGACGTGAAGATCGTGATCGCCGGGGCCGGGGCCTCGGGTGCCGGGACGACCCGCCGGCTCCTTCGCCTGGGGGCCCGGAACATCGTCTTGTGCGACACCCGGGGCGCCCTCTACCCGAGCCGGCTCGAACACATGAACTGGGCCAAGATGCTCCTGGCCCGGCGCACCAATCCCGAGGGGCTCCGGGGCCCGCTGGAAGAGGTGATCCGGGGGGCCGACGTGTTCATCGGCCTTTCCTCGGGCGGGGTGCTCACGGCCGACATGGTCCGGTCCATGGGCGAGCGGCCCATCGTGTTCGCCCTGGCCCTGCCCGAGCCCGAGATCGGCCCCGAGGAGGCCGAGGCCGGCGGTGCGGCCGTGTACGCCTCGGGCACCAGCGTGTTCCCGGTGCAGATCCGCTCGTCCACGGTAACCCCGGGCTTCCTGCGGGGCTGTCTGGACGTGCGGTGCGCCGACATCAACACGGCCATGCTCAACGCCGCCGTGGACGCGATGGCTGGCCTCGTGCCCGAGCGCAGGCTCTCGGCCCACCACATCCTGCCCGATCCCCTGGATCTCCTGGTGGGACCCGCCATCGCCGAGGCGGTGGCCCGGGCCGCCGTGGACTCCGGCATGGCCAAGACGGCTCCCCCGCCCGGGGCCGTGGCCGAGCGGCTGCGCACCTTCCTCTACGAAGGCGACCGGGCCTGGTACGAGATGGGTCCCCACGCCCGGGTGCCGCGGGGAGCCGGGGTCGAGGAGGAAGCCCTGGCCCTCCACCGCAAGTACCACGGGTGCGTCGAGGTGACCCCGAAGATCCCGATCCGCGACGAGCACATCTTCGTGGATCTCTACTCCCCCAAGGCCGCCGTGGAGCCGGCCCGGGAGATCATGGCTGACCTGGAGCGGGTCTACGACTACACGGCCAAGGCGAACCTGGTGGCCGTGGTGTCCGACGGCTCGGCCGTGCTGGGGTTCGGGAACATCGGGCCCTGGGCCGCGCTGCCCGTGATGGAGGGGAAGGCGATCCTGTTCAAGACCTTCGGCGGGGTGGAGGCCTTCCCCCTGTGCCTCGCGACCCAGGAGGTGGACGAGATCGTGCGGGCCGTGGAGGCCCTGTCCCCCGCCTTCGGGGGCGTGAACCTGGAGGACATCTCGGCCCCCCGGTGCTTCGAGGTGGAGGCGAGGCTCCGGGAACGGCTCGACATCCCGGTGTTCCACGACGACCAGCACGGCACCGCGGTGGTGGTGCTGGCCGGGCTCCTCAACGCCCTGGAGATCGTGGACAAGCCCCTCGACGGGGTGAAAATCGTGGTGAACGGCGCCGGCGCGGCCGCCCTTGCGGTGACGCGCCTTCTTCTGGACGCCGGGGCCCGGAACGTGATCGTGTGCGACCGGACCGGGGCCCTTTACGCCGGGCGGAAGAAGGGCATGAACCCCTACAAGGAGGAGATCGCCCGCCGGACGAACCCCGACGGGCTGAAGGGCGGCCTCGTCGAGGCCCTCCGGGGGGCCGACGTGGCCATCGGGCTCTCGGCGGCCGGGGCGTTCACCCCGGAGATGGTCCGGTCCATGAACCCCGGGGCCGTGGTGTTCGCCTTGGCGAACCCGGTGCCCGAGATCCTGCCCGACGAGGCCCGGAGGGCCGGGGCCGCGGTGGTCGCCACGGGCCGGAGCGATTTCCCCAATCAGGTGAACAACTGCCTGGCGTTCCCGGGCATCTTCCGCGGGGCCCTGGACGTCCGGGCCCGGGAGATCAACGAGGCCATGAAGATCGCGGCGGCCCACGCCATCGCCCAGGCCGTGCCGGCCTCCCAGAAGGGGCCCGACCGGATCATCCCCGACGCCATGGACTTCACGGTGCCCCCCCGGGTGGCCGAGGCCGTGGCCCGGGCCGCCCGGGAGACCGGGGTGGCCCGCCTCGACCTCGACCCGGCCGAGGTGGGCCGCCGGCTCACCGAGTACATCTACGAGGAGCAGATGATCGGCGCCGAGGAAAAGATCGCCGACCAGACCGCCTGCATCCTGCCGGGTGGCCCGGAGGTCGACGACCCCCCGGCCTAGGCCTCACCAACGCGTCGCCGGGGATCCGGCAAGGCTTCCGTCGGCAGGTGTAAGGAACCCTCCGGCCCCGGGACCCAAGGGAGGGGGGAAGGAGGCGTGCCATGGGAAGAAAGCGTTGGCTCACGGCCGCGGGCGTCGCCCTCGGCGCGGCGGCCCTCTGGGCCTGCACGGCGGCCCGCCCCGGCCCCCGGACCCTGCCGCACTGGGTTGAACTCCGGGTCGAGGTGGCCGACCCCTACCCCGTGCTGGTGGGCCCGATCGAAACCTATCAGTATCTTCCCGTCGGGGCGGACCTCCGGGCCTCCCTGGGGGAGTGGGCGCGGGCGGTGAACCCTCCGGCCGGGGCGCGGCTCACGGTCACCGTGCAAGACCTCTCGGCCGGCTACGACGAGGTGGGGGCCGGGCCCCCGGCCGAGCCCCTCCGGCTCGCCTCGCTTTGCCTCGCGGACCTCGAACTCGACGGCGCGGACCTCAGCATCCCCGAAGAGATCCGAAAGAGCCTGCGGCTCGTGGCCGGGATCCGGTTCTCCGCCCCGGGCGGGCCGCCCCTGGAGCGGACCGAGACGATCGAGGTCACCCGGGTGGTCCGGTGGGAGGAGTACGACGGGTGGGCCTACGACTATCGTCCCGTGTGGGGGCAGGCCCTCCGGGACCTCGTGACCCGCCTCGGCCGGATGGCGGAGGAGGCCGGCTGGACCCGCGACTAAGGCCTGCAAACGGTCTGCCGGACGCCGGCGGCGATCCGGCTCCGGCCGGGTGCCCGACCGGCACCGGATCGCCCCCTCTTCTCGCCCTTAGTGCCGCTGGTACCGGATTTCATAGCGGAAGGCCCGGGGGTCGAGCCAGTCCAGGGGCTTTCCGACCACCTCGGCGTAGGGGTACATGAGGTAGTTCACCGGGCCGGCCTTCTGGGGCGGGTTCAGGGTGAGGTCCCGGCCCACGGCGAGCTTCACCCGGTAGGGGTCCGCCCCGGCCCAGTAGAACTCCATTAGGTCGGCCGGCACCGGATCGGTGCGGCCGAGGCCCCGCTTGAGCATCATCTTTCGCACGTCGGCCGGGTCCACGAGCACCCAGCCGTACCCCGGCAGGTAGAACTCGGCCCAGCAGTGCTGCCAGGTGGTCACCTCCTGCCCGTCCTCCTTGCCGAGCCGGATCCCCAGCACGTGCCGGGCCGGCACCCCCGCGGCCCGGGCCAGGGCCACGAACACCGACGAGATGTCCCCGCACTTCCCGCCCGGGTCCTCCTCCAACAGCCGGCACACGTCCCCGGCGCCGCACCCGCGGGTCTCGGGGTTCCGGTAGGTGTTCCGGCACACCCACTCGTACACGGCCCGGGCTTTCTCGAGCACGGTCGTCTTTCCGGCCACGATCTTCCGGGCCGTCTCCTCCACGATGCCGCCGGTGGCCACGAGCTTCGAGGGCCGGAGCCAGAGCTCGAAGTCCTTGGGATTCCACGGCGCGTCGGGGGCGTCCGGCGCGGGGAGATCCCTCTGGCGCACGGCCGTTCGCTCGACCCGGAACGAAAACCCGAGGCGCCGGCTCCCGGCCCCCGCCGGCCAGACGGCGTGGAGCATGGGGGTGGAGTAGGTCCGGTCGGTCACCACCTCGGCGTTGGCGTAGTCGCCCTCGATCCGCACCTCGGTGACCCACTGCCGGCCATCCGACACCGGATACGGCACCCAGAGGTGGGTCTCCCCGGCCGGGTGGGCCGAGAGGTCGAAGCTCCACACGAGCCGGCCGGCCACCGTCTCCGGCGTGTCCCCCGCCCAGGCCATGGCGGCCACACCGACGAGAACCCCGGCGATCCAGCCCGCCCCCCGCAGTCCGCTCCTGCCCATGGTCGTCCCTCCGCGCAACGAGATTCGGTCTGCGTCCACCGTGCGCGAAAAGGACTAACATCCCGGGGCGGGCGAACACCAATCGGTTCTTCCGACGGGGGAAGACGAAACCATGGGGAGAGGGAATGTCAGATCCCAGGCGTTGCAACGGAAACCCGCGGGTGGGGGGCTGGTGGAGAGCCGGGTGCGGCCCCTTACCTCGCCGCGCCATCACCACGCCCGAATCGCTTTGTAAAGATCCGGAACGTCCGCCACCGCCGCCCCGCCCTGCCGAGCCGACAACGGCATGGAAAGGCGCGGCGAAAAGGGTGCCGCACTCGCGCCCGGCCGGAACCAGTCCCCCACCCGCCCCCGGCAATACTTCGTATCAGGGCCCGCCGGCCGCCTCGCGCCAGCGGGCCAGGAGGGCCTCGACCAGGGTTTCCAGAGCCTCGACCCGGGTCCGGCCTTGGGCCGGCCCCAGCGATCCCGCCCCCTGGAACACGGTCCGGCCGTCGGCCGTGCGCACACAGGTGAGACGCACGCCCACCCGCACCACCACGGACTCCTCGGGAGGGAGATCCACCCAAGCCCCGCCGGGGACCGGAGCGACCACCCGGGGACGGGACCGCTCGGTTCGCTCCCAGTCCGTGAGGGCCGCATCGCAGGCGAGGTCCGCCGAGGCGGAGCGGCCGAGAGCCGGGAGATCCCCGGATGCCCCGGGCCGGATCGGAGCCACCGGCCCAAACCCGCTCGCTACGAACGCCCTTCGAACGGCCGGCTCGGCCCCGGCCCCGGTTCCCTCCCGCCCGGGTGCGTCGGCGACCGATGCGAGGACCACCGAGGCCCCGCGGGGGAACGGCCCGTAGGCGTAGACCGACACCCGGGGCGTTTCGGCCGGGGGCGGGGCGGCCACGGCCGCGTGCGCGGTCCCTACCCCGGCGGCCACGAGGGCCGCCGTCCCGAGCGCCGCGAGCCGGCGCCCCCGACCGGAGCTACCGTGCGGCGCCACCGGGCCTCAGTAGGAGCCCAACTCGGTCGTGGCGCCGGTGCCGTGGGCCCGCAGCCGGCTCTCCCAGGCCACGGTCCCCCCCTCCTCCACCAACTGCACCTGCACCACCCTGCCCGGCACCGCGTCCACCCGCCACAGCCGCACCGCGTCGCCCGCGCCCATGGCGGCGAACTCCATCAGGTCGGCCCGGAACGTGCCGGCCGGCACCCTGACCGTGACGCCCCGCTGTTTGACCGCGCCCTCGATGGACTCGGGGGTGAGCTCCACCGGCTCGTGGTACCAGCCCTCGGCCACCGGCACCTCCTGGGGCTCCCCCCCTCCCACCTTCTGGCGCATCCGCCGGAGGCTGCCGCGGTCGGGGCTGAAGAGGACCTCCAGCACCAGGTTGTCCTCGGGGGTCTCGCCCGTGAGCTTGAGCTGCCACCACTCCTGCCCGTTGGGGAGCCGGGTCAGGAACGCCTTTCGCAGGACCAGGGGCTCGTCGTCGCCGCCGTAGCGCATCTCCCACTCGGTCCACTGTCCGGGCGCGTACGCCCCCAGGTCCATGCTGTACCCGTAGACCGCGAACATCGACTGGAACAGCACCGGGTAAAGCTGGGCGCCCATGAGGCCCCCGAAAAACCCGCCCCCGCCCCCGACGACGATGCCGGCCCCGACCTCCACCGGCTTCCCCAGCCGGGCCACCAGGGTCTTGCCCCGGTCCATCGGCATGCTCACGGAAAGGGTCGTGGGCGCCCGGCCCTCGGCGGCCACCGTGATCGTGTGGACCCCGAGGGTCCCGAACTTGAGGATGGCGAGCCCCTCGGCGTCGGTGACGGTCTGCTGCCCGTCGGAGGCCTCCACCCGGGCCCCGGCAATCGGCCGGTCGCCCTCGTCCAACGCCTTCACCGTGACGGACAAGAAGGGAATCTTCAGCAGCGTGTCCGTGGTGCCCCCGCACCCCGCAACGGCCACCACGCAGAGAACCCAAAGCCCCACCACCCACCCCACGGGAACATCGCGACGAGCCATGTTGCGTTCTCCTTTTCCGACGGGAGTCCGATGGGCCCTCTGTACCCCGGAGTTCCTCCTTGTCAAGCCGGTTCTCCATCCTCCGGCGGCCACGCGCACCAACGGAGCGATCATCAGATTTTCCTCGCGGTGTTATACCAAGTTGCGTTCAGAGCTGCCGTTTCCTGATTCGACCCAGGGATGGGTGTCTGTTTGAACGCAACTTGGTATTGCGGGAGGCCGGAGGGTTGGAGGCCGCCTCCGTCCCCCACCCACGTCCGGCAATGCTTTCGAAGAGATTCGGAGCAGGGCCCGCTTCACCCTCCCTGCGCCCCCCCGGTGGGTCCCAGACACGCCACGAGGCGTTCCAGGCGGGCGGGGGGGATCGGGTCGGTGAAGACCCCCTGGCCCGGGCGGGCGGGGTCGAGGCCCCGGAGGAACACGTAGTGGACCCCGCCCAGGTGCCGGGCCGGGTCGTAACCGGGGAGCCGGGCCCGGAGGTGGAGGTGCAGGGCCACGGCGTAGAGGTGGTACTGGAGCACGTAGTGGTCCCGGGCCATGGCCGCGGCCAGGGCCTCGGGGCCGTAGTCCTCGGCCCGGGGGCCCAGGTGGTTCGTCTTCCAATCCACGAGGTGGTAGCGCTCCCCGACCCGGACCACGAGGTCCATGACGCCCCGGAGGAACCCCCGCACCGGGGAAAACTGGAGCCGGCCCAGGGCCCCGTCGAGGGCCGGACCAAACCGCTCGGCCAGGTCCGGCGCCCGGAGCGCCCAGGCGAGCTCCCGGGCCGTCAGCGCCGCGTCCTGCCGGGCCCGCAGGGGGAAGGTGAAGGCCACCTCGTGGAGCCGGTCGTGGGGCGGCACCTCGCGAAACGGCACCCCGTCGAAGGCGACTTCCCCCACCCGGTCGAGCACCCGGGTCACGGCCGGGGCCCACTCCGGCCCGAACCCGTGGGCCCGCAGGAGGCGGGCCGCAAAGGCCCGGCGCTCCTCCGGGGTGGGGCCGGCCTCGTCCCAGCGTTCGAGCATCTCGTGGAGGCACAGCCCGGTGCGGGCGCCGCGGGGGAACCCCAGGAACTCTTCGGCCTCCCCCTCGGGCTCCTCGGCCGGCTCGGCCCAGTCGTAATCGGCCTCCTCGGCCTCGGCCCCGGAGGCCAGGGCGGTGAAGCTCGTGACCCGCCAGTCGGCCCGGATCGTGCCCCCGAACTCCAGGGCCCGGAGCTCCTCGGGTGCCGCAGCCTCGGGCCGGAGCCGGGGCGGGTCGGCGAACCCGGGCTCCTCCACGGCGGCGCCGGGCCCCTCCACCCGGCCCAGGACCGCCCGGAGCTCGGCATCGTCGGGCTTGCGCTCGGCCAGACGCCCCACCGGGTCATCGCCCTCGGCCCCGCCCAGCAGGAGGTATCCCGGCGGGGTCCGGCCGACGTCCCGGAACCCGCCCCAGGCGAAGGCCACCCGGTTCTTGGCCCGGGTCAGGGCCACGTAGAAGAGCCGCAGCTCCTCGGAGAGCCCCTCGGCCCGGGCCCGGGGGAGGTTTGCCTCGATCTCGGCCGGATCGAAGGTCAGCACCATGGCGCCGTCGTCGGCGTGATAGAGAAGCCCGCGCTCCCCGTCGATGTCGGGGGTGGCGAGCGACGCAAAGGGCACCAGGACCACCGGGAACTCTAGGCCCTTCGACCGGTGCACCGTGAGGATCTTCACGGCCCGCTCGTCGCTTTCGAGCCGCAGTTCGTGGGCCTCGTCATTTGCCCCCCGCCCGCCCAGCCGGTCCTCGAGCCAGCGCACGAGGCCGGCCGGCCCGGCCCCGCCCTGGCGGGCGGCGGCGTCGAGCACCTCGCCCAGATGGACCACGTTCGTAACCCGGCGCTCGCCGTCGGCGAACCGAAGGAGGTGCTCCCGCACCCGGGCCTGGCCCAGGAGGTCCCGGTAGGCCGCCAGGAACCCCCGGTCGTGCCACAGGCCGTGCCACTCCCGGAACCGCTCGAGCCACCCGGCCCAGGCGGCCTCGTCCTCCAGAACCCGGTGGAGCCCCGCCGCGTCGAACCCGAACCAGTCCAGGGCCAGGGCCGCACGCACGAGCCCCTCGTTCCCCGGCTCGGCCAGGGCCCGCACCGCGGTCAACACCTCGGCGGCTTCCCGGGTCTCGAACAGGCTCCGGGTGGTGTAGAGGACCCCCGGCACCCCGGCCCGCCGGAGGGCCTCCTGCACGGCCTCGGCCTGGCGGTTCGACCGCACCAGGATCGCGAGGTCGCCGGCCCCGAGATCCCGATCGCCGATTTTGGCCCGGCCGGAGCGGCCGAGGTCCAGGAGCCGCACCACCTCGGCGGCCACGGCACGGGGCAGGTGTTCTTCGGCCCAGCCCCTGTTGATGACGCCGCCCCGGCCCGTGCGCTCCTCGGTGCGGGGCACGAACCAGACCCGCAGCGCGGGCTCGGCCCGGCCGTCCAGGGTGAGCCGGGGCTTTTCCCGGGGGGAGGGCCGGACCTTGGGAAACCCGATGTCGGGCAGCAGAAACGGCCGGTCCACGGCGAACACCCGGCCCACGGCCTCGAGGAGCTCGGGCTCGGAGCGCCAGTTGAACCCCAAGGTGTGGCGGTTCTCGGCCTCGCGGGCCGCCCGGAGGTAGGCGAACACGTCTGCCCCCCGGAACCCGTAGATGGCCTGCTTCGGGTCACCGATCAGGTACAGGGTGCCGCCGCCGAACACCCGGGAGAAGATCTCGTACTGGAGCGGATCGGTGTCCTGGAACTCGTCGATCAGGGCCGCCGCGTAGCGCTCCCGCAGCGCGGCCGCGAGCGCCTCGCCCCCCGGCCCCGTGAGCCCCCGGTGGACCCGCACGAGGAGATCCGAGAAGAAGAGGAGGTCGTTTCGCACCTTCTCCCGGTCGAGGGTCTCGAGCACCGCGGCCAGGGCCCCGGGCAGAAACGCGCGGCGGAACCGGGCGATCCCGTCGGCCAGGGCGCCCGCGGCGGCGAGCGCCGGGTGGGCCGGGGGCTCGGCCCCGGGCTTGGTGCCCTCGGCGAGCTTTTCCGGCGAAAGCTGGTCCAGGGCCCCCAGAAACCCGGTCCCGAACGTCCCGGACCCGACCGCCCGGGTGAGCTCGTCGCACACGGCCCCGAGGAACTCGGGCCGCCACTCCTTCCTCCTTCGGTTCAGGGCGGGGGAGGTGGCGAGGAGCTCCCGGACCTCCTCGGCCCGGGCCCTCCAGGCCTCCTCGAACGCCTCCAACGCCTCCCCAACCGACCGGATCAGGGCCGCGAGGTCGTCGGGGGTGACCCGGGGCCGGAGCTCCAGGGCCGGGTGGGCGAGGAACGGGGTCAGGGTCCGCCGGAGCTCGGAAGGCCCCAGGCCCTTCCGGGCGAGGTCCGCGGCCAGGATCGGGGGGGCCGAGACGGCAAAGCGCCGCCACACGTCCCGCACGGCCTCGGCCACCACGGCCTCGGGGTCGGGCACCACCTCCGGGTCCAGCGGCCCGGCGCTCTCGAACCCCAGGTCTTGGAGCAGCCGCTGGCAGAACCCGTGGATCGTGTGGATCGGGGCCCGGTCGAACTCGGCCAGGGCCAGGGTCAGGTCGTCCCGGGCCCGGGCCCGGTCCGGCACGGCCTGGAGGAGGTGCCGGAGCAGGTCGTCGCCGCCGGCATCCCCGGTCTCGAAGGCCCGCAGCGCCCCGGCCAGCCGGTCCCGGATCCGGGCCCGCAGCTCCTCGGTGGCCGCCACCGTGAAGGTGACCACCAGGATCCGGTCCACGGGGAGGCGCCGCTCCACCACGAGCCGGAGCACCAGGCCGGCGAGCGCGTAGGTCTTGCCCGTGCCGGCGCTGGCCTCGATGAGATGGGTGCCCGTGAGCGGGGCGGTTTGGATCTCGAACATCCGGGGCGTCGTCATCCCGTGCGGTATCCCCTCGGTTCTTGTTCCACCGGCCGAAGAGGCTCCCCGTTCCCCCTTCGGGCCTCTACTGCCGCCGGATGGGTCCGAACACCAACGGAAGTGCTGTCAGATCCTCGTGGTTGCTACAGAAACCAGCGGGTGGGGGGCTGGTGGAGAGCCGGGTGCGGCCCCTCACGTCGCCGCGCCCCACCGGGCCTGGATTGCCTGGAAGATCCGGAACTTCCGCCGCCGGCGTCCTGACCTGGCGAGCCGGCAACGGCATGCGAAGGCGCGGCGAAAAGGGTGCCGCACTCGCGCCCGGCCGGAACCAGTCCCCCACCCGCCGCCGGCAGTATGTTTGAAGGCATTCGCAGATTCCGATCACAGGTCTTCGGCCACGGCGAACGTGGGCCCGAACACCGCCTCGGCCGTCTCCGCGAAACCCGGCACGAAGGGCCCCCCGTCGCCGAAGCAGTGGAGAAGCGCCGGGTCCCGGCACTCCCCCGGGGCGAACTCCGACCCGATCCAGGCCGACCGGGCCCTGGCGAGGGCCTCGCGCTCCCCCTTCCCCTTGCCGTACCGGGCCTCCCCGTAGCCCCAGGAGGTCTCGGGGGCAAACGGGAGCGGCTGGCGAAGCCCCCGTTCGTAGAGCTCCAGGAGCCCGGCCAGGAGCCCCAAGGGATCGTCCACCGGCCCGAAGGCCCAGCCCTTGGCGTCCTTGCCCACGACCCGGGTTACGGGGTCCACCCCCGGGGGGGCGAGGGCGCACAGGGCCAGGTGTCGCACCCAGGCCCGCACCCGGTCCTTGCCCTTGGGCGCGGCCGGCCGAAACAGCACGAGCCCGCCGGGCCGCACGCCCCCGAGGGCCACCCGCAGCCGGAAGCGGCCGAGCTCGAGCTCCCGGGGCTCCACCTCCACCGGCGGCTCGGCCACGAAGGCCCCGGCCGCCTCCCAGACCCCCCGGGCCAGGCCCTCCGCGTCGGAAAACGCCACGGCCCCGGCCTCCCCCGGGGGCAGCCGGCCCTGGGCCCGGGCGAGCTCCAGGGCCCCGTCCACCGCATCGCCCGCGGCCAGGAGGTCCAGGATCTCCTGGGCCAGGCCGTAGCGGGACAGGGTGTCGGGCTCCAGGGGTTCGGCCTCCTCGATCCCCTCGGCCGGCCCCTCGAGCCGCACCCCCAGCCGGACCCGCAGGAAGTAGGCGGCCGGGTTCCGGAAGAACCGCTCCAGGTCCTGGAGGGTGAGGGTCCGCAGTTCCTCCGGGGGCTCGGGGAGCGGCCGGGGGGCCCACGGACCCCGCTCCTCCCGCTCGGCCGCCGCGGCGAGCCGCCGGGCCGTGTCGGCGTCGGCCCGGGAGTAGCTTCCGGGGTCCGCCCCGGGCCGGAAGTAGGCCGGGCTGAAGGGGTGGAGCCGGTGGCGCACCCGCACCCGCTCCGAGGGCGGCGGGGTGTCCTCGGGCACGGCGAAGGTCCGGTCCAGGGCGTCGAGGAGCTCGCTCACCAGCACCGAGGGAGGAATCTCGGCGTTGTCCCGGGCGCTCTGGCCCGTGTAGCTGAGGTACAGGTGCTCCCGGGCCGAGAGGAGCGCCTCCAGGAAGAGGTACCGGTCCTCGTGCCGGAGCGACCGGTCGCCCCGCCGGGGCTCCCGGGCGATGCCGTCAAACCCCGGCGGCCGGTCGGTGCGGGGGAAGGCCCCGTCGTTGAGGCCCACGAGGCAGACCACCCGAAACGGCACGCTGCGCATGGGCAGAAGGGCGCACACCGTGACCCCGCCCGACAGGAACCCGCCCTCGGCCCGGACCCGGCCCAGGGCCGAGGCCAGGTGCTCGGCCACCGCCTCGAAGGCCACCTCGGGCCCGTCGCCGGCGTCGGCGAGCCGGGCCAGGGCCCGGCGGAACTCCCCGGCCTCCCGCTCCTCGGCCCCCTCCACCCGGAAAAACCGGTCGAACCACGCCGCCAGGTCCGCGGCCCAGGCCGCCGGCGGGCGGGGCCGGCCGAGGTCGTCGGCCAGGGCGAAGAGCGCCCGGCAAAACCGCACGAGCCCCTCCAGGGCCGCGGCGTCCCCGCCGCCCTCCACGTCGGGGAACGGGTGGACCCCCCGCCAGAGCTCCCGGCCCGGGGCCATGGCCCGTCCGATCACCAACCGGTCGAGCCCGAACCGCCAGGAATGCTCCCCGTAGGTCCCGAGGCCCAGGGCCTCGCGGTGGGCGGCGTCACGGCCCCACCGGACGCCGGCCTCGGCCACCCAGGTGCGCACCCGCTCCACGGCCTCGCCGTCCCACCCGAACCGCCGCCGGATCCCCTGCCACTCCAGGAGGTCCAGAACCTCGGGGGCCCGGAGCCGACCCCGGGCCACCTCCAGAAGCCGCAGGAACCCGGCCGCCGGTCCGCCCCCGGCCGGGCCGGCCCGGTCCGACAGGGTGTGGGGGATCGTGGGCTCCTCGTCCCCGCCCCGGAACACGGCCGAGATCAAGGGGCCGTAGGTCTCGAGGTCGGGGGTCATGACCACCACGTCCTCGGGGCGCAGATCGGGCCGGGTCTCGAACAGGCGCAGGAGGTGGTCCCGCAGGGCCTCGGCCTCCCGCAGGGGGCCGTGGCACGAGGCCACCCGGATCGAGCCGTCCCCGGGCCAGGGGAGGCGGTCCCCCGGTTCCCGGTCGACGAGGTCCAGCACGTCGGCCTGGAGCCGGCCCAGGGCGGTGGAGCCGTCGGGGGGCTCGAACCGGTCGTCCTCCGCCGGCTCGGCCCGGTCCCACAGGAGCTCCAGGAACTCCCGGCCGGCCCGGCCCAGGGTGGCCAGGAGCCGGTTCCCCACCGTGAGGTACTCCCGGATCTCCGGGGCGTTCCGGGCCCTTCGGGCCTTCTCGGCCGGTGACACGATGTCGGCCCACCACTCCCGGCAGGGGTCGAGGGCAAACACCGCGACCGGCCGGTACCGGGCCACGGCGGCGAGCACCTCCACGTAGAAGGGCGGAAGGGCCGACAGCCCGAACACCACCACCCGGTGGGGGAGCCGCCCGGCGGCCTCGCCGTCGAGGGCGGCGAAGAACCTCTCCCTCCGGCGGGCGCGGTGGTTGCCGCCGATCCGCTCGACGAGGGCCCTCCAGGCCTCGGCCTGCCACCCAAGCCCCTCGGGAGCCGGCCCGCCGGCCTCCCAGGCGAGCACCCAGTCGGGGCGGTACACGGTGTAACGGTCGAAGAGGTCGGCGAGCCGGGCCGCGAACCGGTACGCGCGGCCGGGCCGGGGGTCGGCCTCGAGGAACCGGCGCACCGACCCGAAGGAGGGCCGTTCGAGAAGGCCGGGCAGCACCTCCAGCACCCGCCACACGAGGAGGTCCGGGTCCCAGGGCCGCCGGGGATCGCCGGGGCCCAGGACGGCGTCGAACCACTCGTCCACGGCCGCCGCCGGAAACGGGAACCGGGCGTTCATCCACACCCCGAACCGCCGGGCGAGCTCCTGGGTGAGCCAGCGCTCGAGCCCCCGGTTCTGGACCACCACCACCTCGGCGGCGAGCGGGTCGGGCAGGGGCTCGGCCAGAAGCTCGGCCAGGGCCTCCACGAGCCGCTCCATCCGGTTCGAGCGCACGAGCCGGAACCCCGGGGTCATGCCTCGTCTTCCTCCTGCACCAGGGCCCCGGGGCGCAGGTACCCGTCCCGGGCCGCCTGCCGCAGGACCCGCCGGGCCTCCTCGGCCCGGTCGGCCGGCACCTCGATGCGCTTTTCCCCCAGCGGCCCGATGGACACGGGGTACGGGGTGACCCCCATGTCCCGCACCCGCACCTCGAGGCCGGCCGAGGCGAGAAGCCCCGTGACCGCCGAGGCCTCCACCGCATCCAAGGCCACGTACACCTCGGCCCAGCTCACGGCTTGAGGTCCGTCGGGGAGTGTGCTACCAAGGCTCCGGCCGCCCGCGGGGCGGCGGGATCCGCATCCGGGAGGAGTGCCATGACGACGCGTCGGGGTTTCATCTGGCTCCTTTGTCTCGCGGCCCTGCCGCTTCTCACCGCCATGGGCGGCGGGGGCGCCGGGCCGGTTTCCGACACGATTCCCCGGCCCAAGGAGAACCACCGGGCCGAACTGGTGGACCGCCAGGGGGTGGTGACCCGGGTGGAGCTCCTGGCCTGCAACGGGAAGACGTTTCTCCCCCTGGAGCGGGGCGAGGGCACCCTGATGGTGCCGTTCGCCAAGGTGCGGAAGGTAACCCTGGGGGAGGAAAACGGCTCCCGGCTCGCGGCCCGGGTGGAGGTGGAGGGCGCCGACGCCCTGGAGGGCCGGCTCGCCCGGACGCTTCTTTTCACCGGGGTCACCGACTACGGCAACTACCGCATCGAGGCCCGGGGCCTGGCGGAGATCCGGATGGTCCGGTAACGGCCGGGAAGCTGGGAGGTTAGGAGGCTGGGAAGCCCGGAACCCCATTCCTCCCCGGCTTCGTGGGCCGCTCCGGACCGCGGGAGCGGCTTTCCCCTCGGCGGCGCCCGGGGGGGGTGCCTGCCCTCCGCCCCCTGCCTTCTGCCCCCCCGATTACGGGAACAGCGCCTCCTGGGGCAGCCCCAGGGTCTCGTCCCACCCCATCATGCGGTTTAGGTTCTGCACGGCCTGGCCGCTCGCCCCCTTCACCAGGTTGTCGATCACGCTCACGATCACGAGCCGCCCCGCGCCGTGGTCGGCCACGGCCATGGCGCAGGCGTTCGTGCCCCGCACGTCGGCCGTGCTGGGCCACCGGCCCTCGTCCAGGACCCGCACGAACGGCGCCCCCCGGTAGAACGCCCGCCACACCTCCCGGACCCGGGCCGCGTCGGCCCCGTCGGCCGGCAGGGCGTAGATGGTCGACAGGATCCCCCGGTCCATGGGCACGAGGTGGGGGGTGAACACCACCGGCACCTCGCACCCGGCCGCGAGCTCGAGCTCCTTTCGGATCTCGGGCTCGTGGCGGTGGGAGGCCACCTTGTACGCCTTGAACCCCTCGTTCACCTCGCAAAAGAGGGTTCCCTGGCTCGGCTCGCGGCCCGCCCCGCTCACCCCGGACTTGGAGTCGGCCACGATGCCCTCGGGCCGGATCACCCGCTCGAGCAGGAGCGGCACCAGGGGCAGGAGCACGCTGGTGGGGTAGCACCCGGGATTGCCCACGAGCCGGGCACGCTCCACGGCCGCGCCGTGGACCTCGGTGAGCCCGTACACGGCCTCGGCCAGGAACTCGGGGCAGGCGTGGGGGCCGTAGTGGGCCTCGTACAGGGTGGGGTCGGCGAACCGGAAGTCGGCCGAGAGGTCGATGACCTTCCGGCCGGCCTCGAGGAGGGCCTTGACCACCGGCATGCTGGCCTTGTGGGGCAGGGCCGTGAAGAACACCTCGGCCCGGTCGAACAGGCCCGGCTCCTCGTGGGAGACGAAGGTGAGGTCCAGGTGGCCCAGGCTCGGGAAGCAGTCCCCCAGGGGCCGGCCCGCGTACTTGCGCGACGTGATCGCGGTGATCCGGACCTCGGGGTGGCGACACAGGAGCCGCACGAGCTCGGCCCCGGTGTACCCGCTTGCGCCGATGATGCCCACGTCGGTCATGGCACTCCTCGGAAGACTGCGGTCCACAGTCTGCGGTCTACGGTCTACGGTCTCGGGTCACCCGGAGGGGT
The DNA here is from genome assembly GCF_054681715.1 of Deferrisoma sp. Lineage (NCBI taxonomy): Bacteria > Pseudomonadati > Thermodesulfobacteriota > Deferrisomatia > Deferrisomatales > Deferrisomataceae > Deferrisoma > Deferrisoma sp. The sequence goes on along the minus strand of NZ_BAAHFQ010000015.1, from coordinate 14,379 downwards.
TCTCCGGGGCGCCCGGCTCCAGCAGCGCCCGGGCGGCCGCGAGCAGCACCGCCGTGCCCACGAGCAGGCAGCCCTCGTCCAGGTCGAACCGGGGGCTGTGGAGGGGCTCGGCCCGGGAGGGATCGGCCGCGGCCCCGAGCTGGAGGTAGCACCCGGGGACCCGCTCCAGCACGAATCCCATGTCCTCGGCCCCCATGGTGCGCTGGGCCGGCCGCACGGCCTCCTCGCCCAGAAGCGCCGCCAGGGCCTCCCGGACCCGCCCGGTGGCGGCCGGGTCGTTGCGGGTGACCGGATACCCCTCGCCCCGCTCCACCTCGAACCCGCCGCCGTGGGTCGCGGCCACCCCCCGGCCGATCCTCTCCACGCCGGCGAGGAGCTTCTCCCGCACGGCCGGGTCGAAGGCCCGCACGGTGGCCAGGAGCTCCGCCTCGTCGGGCACGATGTTCTCGGCCGTGCCGGCCCGGATCGCCCCCACGGTGAGCACCGCGGGTTCCAGCGGGTCGGTCTCCCGGCTCACCAGGGTCTGGAGGGCGAGCACGGCCTCGGCCGCCATGACCACCGGGTCCACGGTGAGGTGGGGCAGGGCCCCGTGGCCGCCCCGGCCCCGGAACACGAGCCGGATCCGGTCCATGCTGGCCATCACGGGCCCGGGGGAGACGCCCACGGTTCCCGTGGGAAGACCCGGCCAGACGTGGAGGGCCAGGGCCCCGTCCACGGGGTGGCGCTCCAAGAGCCCGTCCTCGAGCATCCGGCGGCCCCCGCCGCCCCCCTCCTCCGCGGGCTGGAACACGAGCACCGCCCGGCCCGGGAGCTCCACCTCGCCCGAGGCGAGACAGTCGGCCGCGGCGAGGAGCATGGCCGCGTGGGCGTCGTGGCCGCAGGCGTGCATGAGGCCCGGGTGCTCCGAGGCGAAGGGAAGCCCCGTGGCCTCCTCGATCCGCAGGGCGTCGAGATCGGCCCGCAGGAGCACGGCCCGGGCCCCCTCGCCCCAGACCGCCACGCCCCCGGTGCCCCCGGGGAACCGCTCGAACGGAAGGCCCCGGTCCCGCAGGAACGCCTCGACGAACCCCGTGGTCCTCTCCTCCCGATATCCGGGCTCCGGGATACGGTGGAGGGCCCGCCGAAGCTCCACCAGGAGGCCGGCCCGGGCCGCGGCGGCCCGCCCCACGTCGCCGGGGAGGGGAACCGGCTTCATGGATGGGGCGTGCGCAGGAACACCATCTCGGTGACCCGGAGGATTTCCAGGTCGTCCTGCTTCACCTCCACCACCACCCGGGCGATCCGGCCCTGGGTGTCCACCACGTGGGCCGAGGCCACGGTGTCCCGGGAGGGATCGGCGCCCTTCACGAAATGGATCTCGCAGTTCAGGGGGAGCCCCACGAACCCCAGGGTGTTGGCCGCGGCCGCCATGACCTGCTCGGCCAGGGCGAACAGGGCTCCGGTGTGGGCGAACCCGAGGAAGTTGGGGAGAAGATCCCCCGCCGGTAGCCGGGCCCGGGCCCGGCCGGGCTCCAGGCTCTCGTACGCGATGCCCAGGGCCTGGGCCAGGGGGGAGCCTTCCAGGGCCGTGCGCAGGGCGTCGAGGTCCTCGGCGGCGATCGCCTCGAGCACGGGTTCGGGGAGCGCGAGTTTCGCGGTCATGCCCACCTCCTTCGGCCGGGGTCGGAAACGAAACGAGACCCCATGATGCCCCGGCCGGTCGGCGGCCGCAAGATCCGGCCTGGCACTCCGCCCTCACGCGCCGGGGGGATCCCCCGCCGCGGCCGCGACCCGTTCCAGTTCCGCGACCAGCGGCCCCGGGTCGTCCACCCGCAGCTCGATGGCGAGGGCCAGGGTCGGCGCGCCGCAGGGGATCGGCCCCTCGAGCCGCACCCCGTCCTTTTCGGTGGTTACCAGGGCCTCGGCGTTCACGAGCCCGGCCCAGCGGGCGAGCTGATCCCGGTCGCCGTCGGTATAGGCGTGGTGGTCGGGGAACGGCACGGCCTCGACCACCCGAAGCCCCAGGGTCTCCAGGTCCCGGAAGAAGGCCTCGGGCTTCCCGATGCCGGCGAAGGCGAGCACCTTCTTTCCCCGGAGGGCCTCGAGGGGAAGGGGGTCGCCGCCGCCAAGGGGCACCCAGAAAGCCGGCTCGTGGGACGTGGCGAGCACCGGGGCCTCGGGGGCGTACCGGGACACGAGGGCCCGGGCCCGCTCGACCCGGTCCGGGGGCACCCCCTTCGTGCGGGTCAGGAGAACCACGTCGGCGTCGGCCAGGGCCCGGGGCGGCTCCCGCAAGAGGCCCCGGGGCAGGCACCAGCCGTTCCCGAAGGGGTTCTGCACGTCCACGGTGACGATGTCGAGGTCGCGCCGGAGCCGCAGGTGCTGGAACCCGTCGTCCAGCACGAGCACCCGGGCCCCCAGTTCCACGGCCTTTCGGGCCGTGAGCCGCCGGTCGGGCCCCACGACCACGGGCACCCCCGGGAGCCGCCGGGCCAGGAGCACCGGCTCGTCCCCCGCCTCGCGCCAGCCGGCCACCCGGCCCCGACCGTCGGACACCACGGTCACCGGCCCCTCGGCCTCGCCCCCGTACCCGCGGCTCAGGACCGCCGGCCGGATCCCGCGGTCCAGGAACCACCGGCACACCCACTCCACGCAGGGGGTCTTGCCGGTGCCCCCCACCGCCACGTTGCCGACCGACACGACGGGAACGCCGGGGTCCGAAGAGGGCAGCAGCCCCCGGCGGTACCCCCAGCGCCGGGCCGCCTGCACCTGGGCGTATAGCCACCCGGCAACGGCCAGGGGCGCCAGGAGCAGCTTGGAGCCCAGCCCCAGGGCCGGGCGGGAGAGGAGGTCTTTGATCCAAAAGTAGAGGGACACGGGGTTCTTCCGCTGGAAGGCTCGAAAGCTAGGAAGCTGGGAAGCTGGGAGGCCGGGAAGCCTCTGTGTCGCCATCGCCGATCGCGGCTCCCCCACTCCGGGAGGGTTTGCCGGCAGCACCGCGCCGGGTTACTAACACCAACGGAAGTATTGTCAGGTCCCCGTCGTTGCTACGGAAACCCGCGGGTAGGGGGCTGGTGGAGAGCCGGGTGCGGCCCCTCACCTTGCCGCGCCTCACCGGGCTTGGATTGCTTTGGAAGTTCCGGAACTTCCGCTGCCGACGCTCCGACTTGCCGACCCTGCAACGGCATGCGAGGGCGCGGCGAAAAGGGGTGCCGCACTCGCACCCGGCCGGAACCAGTCCCCCACCCGCCTCAGGCAATACTCTTGAAGGCATTCGTACGCTCACCCATCGCCTCCAGCACCGCCTCCAAGGCGCGGGCCGTGGCGCCGCGGTTTCGGGCAAAGAGCGCCCGGGCCGCCTCGCGCACCCGGGCGGCCCCGTCCGCGTCCGCCAAAAGCCTCGCCAAAGCCCCCCCGAGCCCCGCCGGGCCGTCCACCTCGGCGCAGAGCCCTTCGGGCCGGAGCTCGGCCAGGAGATCCCGGATGTTCCCGGTATGGGGCCCCACGATCACCGGAACGCCCCACACCAGGGCCTCCAGGGGGTTGTGGCCGCCGACCGGCACGAGGGTCCCACCCACGAACGCGGCCGAGGCGCCCCCGTAGAGGTGGGAGAGCCACCCCATCCGGTCCACCACCAGGGCCTCCCCCGCGGCGAACGCGTCGGCCGCGGGCCGGCCCGAGGCCTCAAAGGCGGCCCACCGGACCGGCCGGAACCCGGCGGCCCGGAGATCCTCCTCGGCCGCGGCGATCCGCTCGAGGTGCCGGGGAGCCACCACGAACCCGGGCCGGAGCCCCCCCTCGCCCAGGGCCGCGACGGCCCGGGCCAAGGGCCCCACCTCCCCCGGGTGGGTGGAGCCGGCCACCACCACGGCCCAGCCGGCCTCTCGGGCGCCCAGCAGCGCCCGGGTTCCCGGATGGTCCGGGTCGGGCTCGGCCAGGTCGAACTTGAGATTTCCCCCCACCTCGAGCCGGTCGGCCGGGGCCCCCAGCGCGGCGAACCGCCGGGCGTGCTCGGCCGACTGGGCCTGGATCCGGCCGAACCACCCGAGCACGGGCCGCAGAAAAGGCCGCGCCAGCCGGTACCGGGGAAACGCCCGATCCGAGAGCCGGGCGTTCACGAGCAGAACCGGAACGCCCCGGCCACGGGCCGCGTGGAGGAGCCCGGGCCAGAGCTCGGTCTCCACGAGCACCAGGGCCCGGGGCCGCAGCCGGGCCACCCACGCCCCGAGCCAGGGCAAGGGGTCCAGGGGCAGGAGCCGCCCCGCGCCCCGGCCGGCCGCGAGCTCCCGAGCCACCTGGGCCCCGGCCGGGCTCGTGGCCGTGACGAGGAGCCGCAGCCCCCGCTCCCCCAGGGCCCGCACCAGGGGCGCCGCGGCCCGGAGCTCCCCCACGCTCGCGCCGTGGACCCACACGGCCCTGCGGGGCGCATCGCCCCGGAGGGCCAGCCGCTCCCCCCAGCCCGTGCGGAACCGGGGGTCGCGGCGGGCCTTGAGGGCGAGCACCGGCGCGGCGGCCGCTAGCCCGGCCGTGCCGAGCCCCCGGTACAGCCACACCCACCCGGTCACGGCGGCACCCACCCCACCCGGGCGTCGGCCCGGGCCGTGACCCGGTCGAGCGTCCGGCGGATCGCCTCGCACACCTCGCCCGGGTCGTCGCCCCGGCCGAACCGCAGGGGCTCCCCCATCACGATCTCCGTCCGGCCGAAGGGCAGGGGCACCTGGAACCGGTCCCAGGAGGGAGCCACCCACCGCCTCGAGAACGCGGCGCCCACCGGCACCAGGGGCGCCCCCGAGCGCATGGCGGCCGCGGCCGCCCCCGGCTGCACCCGGTACCGGGGCCCCCGGGGCCCGTCGGGCGTGAGGGCCACGTCCCGGCCCGAGGCCAGGTGCCGGAGCACGCCCCGTAGCGCCGCCGAGCCCCCTCGGGACGACGACCCCCGGATCGGCACGTACCCGAACCGCTCCACGATCCGGCTGATCAGCTCGCCGTCGGAACTCCGGCTGATCACCACCCCTATGGCCTGGCCCGCGTAGGGCACCAGCGGGCCCAGGAGCCGGTTGTGCCAGAAGGCCCACACCACCGGGCCCTCCCGCCGGAGCCGCTCCACCTCCTCGAACCCGGTGATCCGGTACCGGCCGGTCCGTCCCACGAGCCCGAGGTACGCCGTGCCGGCCGCCACGGCCCAGCGCAGGGCCCGGGGGGTCACCCCGCCTCCCCCCCGAACTGGAGCCGGCACAGCCGGGCATACTCGCCCCCCCGGGCCAGGAGTTCGTCGTGGGTGCCCCGCTCCACCACCTCGCCGTCCCGGAGCACCAGAATGAGATCGGCGTGGCGCACCGTGGAGAGCCGGTGGGCGATCACGAACGTGGTGCGGTTGGCCATGAGGGCCTCCATGGCCGCCTGGACCTCGGCCTCCGACTCGGAATCCAACGCGCTCGTGGCCTCGTCGAGGATGAGGATCGGGGCGTCCTTCAGGATGGCCCGGGCGATGGCGAGTCGCTGCTTCTGGCCCCCGCTCAAAAGATCGCCCCGCTCCCCCACCACGGTGTCGTAGCCCTGGGGCAGGGCCTGGATGAACTCGTGGGCGTGGGCGGCCCGGGCCGCGGCCTCCACCTCGTCGTCGGTCGCGGTGGGCCGGCCCACCAGGAGGTTCTGGCGCACCGTGTCGTTGAACAGGAACGTGTTCTGGGTGACCACGGCGATGGCCCGGCGCAGGCTTTCGATCTGGAACTCCCGGATGTCTCGGCCGTTGATCCGGATCGCGCCGGCCGTGGGGTCGTAGAACCGCGGCAGGAGCTTCAGGAGCGTGGATTTCCCGGATCCGCTCGCCCCCACCAGGGCCACCACCTGGCCCCGCCGGGCCCGGAAGCTCACCCCCCGGATCACCTCGCCCTTGGCCGGGTCGTAGGCGAACCGCACGCCATCGTACTCCACCTCCTCCACCGGAGGCTCCAGCTCCACGTCCCCGCCGCGCTCGCAGGGCGGCAGGGGCTCGGCCATCACGCCGAACACCCGCTCGGCCGCGGCGAGCGCCGTCTGGACCGAGTTGTTGAGCTTTCCGGCCCGCTTCAGGGGATCGTAGAGCATGAAGAGCGCCGTGAGGAAGCTGAAGAACTCCCCCGGGGTGGAGGCCCCGGCCAGCACCCGGCTCCCGCCGTACCAGATGATGGCCGCGGCCGCCACCGCCCCCAGGAACTCCAGAAGCGGCGCCGTGGCCTCGTTGAGCCGCGCCCGCTTGAGGCTCACCCGCCGGAGCCGCTCGCCCTCGTGGTGAAACCGGTCGATCTGGCGCTCCTCGCACCCGAACGTTTTGACCACCTCGATCCCGGCAAACGACTCCTGGAGCACGTTGGAGAGATCCCCCACCCGCTCCTGGCCCTTTCGGGTGTAGCGGCGCACCAGGTGACTGATGCGCTTCATGGGCAGGGCCGCGAGCGGGGCCACCACCAGGGCGATCGATGCCAGCCAGGGATCCCGGGTGAACAGCACCACCACCAGGCCCGCGGCGGTCACCGCCTCCCGTAGGAGCTGGATCAGGTCGGGGATGGCCCGCTGCATGAGCCCCACGTCGCTCGTGACCCGGGCGATCAGGGCGCCGGTGGGATTTTTCTCGTGGAACGCGAACTCCCGGTACTGGAGGTGGGTGAGCATGTCGTCGCGCATGGCGAGGATCACGGTTTCCCCCACCCAGCGCATGGTGTAGGACTGGAGATACCGGCACACCCCCTTCACGGCGTAGAGGGCGAGCACGGCGATCGGCAGGATCTTGAGCTTGAAGGCGTCGTGGTGGATGAAGATGTCGTCGAGGACCGGTTTCACGAGCCACGCCGTGGCCCCGGCCGACGCCCCCACCACGGCCATGCACGCGAACGAAAAGGCGATCCGGTGCCAGTGGGGCCGGAAGTACCGGCCCAGGGCCTTGAGGAGCCGCCAGGATCGAAGGTCGTCGGGTCCGCGAAGGCCCTTCGGGGGTTCGAGGGGTCGGCGGCTCACGGCCGCTCCTCCAGGAACCGGGCGATTCGGTCGGCGGCCCGGCCGGCCGCGCCGGGCGCGCCCACGGCCGACCGCACCTCGTCGAAGCCCCGGAGCATCGCCTCCCGGGCCTCCCGATTCCCCAGGAGACGCAGGGCCGCCCCGGCCACCTCGGCGGCCGGCCGCTGGATGAACTCGGGCACCACCTCGCGGCCCGCGATCAGGTTGGGAAGGGACACGTGGGGCACCCGCACGAGGAGCCTCCCCAGGAGGTAGGTCAAAGGGTTCACGCGGTACACCACCACCGTGGGCACCCCCACCAGGGCGCATTCCAGGGCAGCCGTCCCCGAGGCCGCCACCACCAGCTCGCTTCGCTCCATCACCGAGAGGGCGTCGCCGGTGAACTCCACGCCGTCGGCCCCGCCGAACCAGGCCCGGTCCACCCCGGGCGCGAGCGGCACCTCGAACCGGAGCGGCCGCTCCCCCCGGAGCCGCTCCGCCACCTCCCGAAGGAGCGGCCAGATCCGGACGATCTCGCCCCGCCGGCTCCCGGGCAGGAGCCCCACCCGGCCCGGTTCGGGCCGCCAACGCCGGCCGGCCACGTGGTCGGCCACGGGCGACCCCACGTAGGTGGCCCGCACGCCCCGCTCGGCCAGGTAGCGCTCCTCGAAGGGAAGGATCACCAGGGCCTCGTCCACCCTCTCACGGAGCTTTCGCACCCGCCACCCGCCCCAGGCCCAGACCTTGGGGGGGATGTAGTAGAGCACCGGGATCCCCAGGGCCCGAGCCTCGGCGGCCAGGGCCAGGTTGAACCCGCCGAAGTCCACCGGAACGAAGAGGTCCGGGCGGTCGGTGCGCAGCCGCTCTCGCAGGACCCGGCGGGCCCGCGAGAGGGCCGGGAGCTTCCCCGCCGCCTCCAGGAGCCCCATGGCCGAGACGGCCTCGAAGGGCACCACCACCTCGGCCCCGGCCTGGGCGAGCCGCGGCCCGCCCAGGGCCCAGGCCCGCACCGGCAACCGTTCCCGCAGGGCCGCGAGCAGGTTCCCCGCGTGGAGATCCCCCGAGGCCTCCCCGGCCGAGAGGGCGAGAACCGGCTCAGAACGCAACGATCGTCAACTGGTGGCGGTCGGCCAGGGCGACCGCCTCGTCCCGCTGGAAGAAGAAGGTCTTGCCCCCCTCGATCGCGAGCACCCGGGCCCGGGCGTCGAGGCAGGCGTACACGGTTTCGAGCCCCACCGCCGGCACGTCGAACCGAAGGTCCTGGTCGGGCTTGGCCACCTTGACCACCACCACGTCCCCGTTCCCGAGGCTCCCGCCCCGGCGGATCGCCTGGTCGGTGCCCTCGATGGCCTCCACCGCCAGGACGGCCCCCCGCTTCACCACCACGGTCTGGCCGATGTCGAGCCCCCCCATGGCCCGGGCGATCTCGGCCCCGAACCGGATGTCCTCGCGTTCCTCGGCGGTGGGCTCGCGCTTCGTGAACACCCCCGGCCCCGGCAGGTACTCCTCCATGAAGGTGGTCTGGGGGATGAGCTCGATCCCCTCGGCCGCGAGCACCTCGGCCACCTTCTCCATGATGGTGTCGTCCTTGCGGTCCCGAAGCCCCCACAGCAGCGTCAGGGCCTTCACATCGGGGCGGAAGTCCTTGAAGATCCGGGTCTTGTGAACCTTCCCGGCCACCACGGCCCGGGTGACCTTCTCCCGGGCCAGGAGCCGCAGGAGCTTGCCCACCTTCCCGAGGGGCATCCAGTGGACCTCGTCCACGTCGGCCTCGATGGCCGGGTCGGCCTCCTCCTTGAGGGCCACCACCACCGGCTCCACCCCGCGCTTTTGGGCCTCCCGCACGAACAGCCGGGGGAACTCCCCCGCCCCCGCGATCAGCGCGATGCGTTCCGTGCTCACCGCGTCACTCCCCGTTCGGACCGTTCCAGGAACTCCACGAACTGCCGAACCTCGGGCACCCCGAAGTCGTCCCCGGACCGGATCTCAGCCAGTGCCTTCTCCAGGGTGAGGTTCGACTGGAACACGGTCCGGTAGGCCCGGCGCAGGGCCTTGAGGCTCGCGTCCGAAAACCCCCGGCGCTTGAGCCCGGTGAGGTTCAAGCCGAAGAGCTTGGCCCGGTTCCCGGCCGCCGAGACGAACGGCGGCACGTCGAGAGTCACGGCCGAGCACCCGCCGATGAAGGCGTGGGCCCCGATCCGCACGAACTGGTGCACGGCCGAGAGCCCGCCGATGATCGCCCAGTCCTCCACGGTCACGTGCCCGGCCAGGTTGACCGAGTTCGCAAGGATCACGTGGTCGCCGAGCTGGCAATCGTGGGCCACGTGGCTATAGGCCATCAGGAGGCAGTCCGAGCCGATCCGGGTCACCCCGCCCCCGCCGGCCGTGCCAATGTTCAAGGTGGTGAACTCCCGAATCACGGTGCGGTCTCCGATCTCGAGCCGGGCTTCCTCGCCCGCGTATTTGAGGTCCTGGGGGACCGTGCCCACCGAGGCGAAGGGGAACACGCGGCAGCCCTCGCCGATCGTGGTCCAGCCGTCCACCACGGCGTGGGCCCCGACGGTGGTGCCCCTGCCGATCCGCACGTTGGGCCCGATCACGGCAAACGGGCCGATCTCCACCCCCTCGGCGATCTGGGCCCCCTCGGCCACCACGGCCCTCGGGTCGATGTTCATGTGGACCTCCTCACGGAACAGCGGGGAAGCCGAAAAGCTGGAAGGCTAGGAAGCTGGGAGGCTCACCCCCCGTGGATCCCGGCTTCCCCGCGGAATCCTTTGAAAACAAACCTCTTGTCGGGAACCGGAATCGGAGCCCCGGGTTCCGGTCTGGGCGTCGCTGCGTGGCTGGGCGACGAAAGCGCTCCGCCTCGTGGCTTCCTAGCTTCCTAGCTTCCTGGCCTCCCAGCCTCCCAGCCCCCGATCACTCCCCCTTCTCCTCGGTGATCACGGCCGAGAGGTGGGCCTCGGTGGCCACCTCTCCGTCCACCCGGGCCTCGGCCTCGAAGCTCCAAAACCCGCGGCGCTGCTTTTCCACCCGCACGTGGAGCCGGAGTTGGTCCCCCGGTGTCACGGGCCGCCGGAACCGCACCCGGTCGATGCCCCGGAACAGCATGAGCTTGCCCTCGGTGCACTCCCGGGTCGTGTGGAGGGCGAGGATCCCGCCGGCCTGGGCCAGGGCCTCGACGATCAGGACCCCCGGCATGATCGGCCGGCCCGGAAAGTGGCCCGGGAAAAACGGCTCGTTCACGGTGACGTTCTTGAGCGCCTCGATCCGCTCCCCCGGCACGAGCTCCACCACCCGGTCCACGAGAAGGAACGGATACCGGTGGGGCAGGCAGGTCAGAATCCTTTGGATGTCGATCATGGCGTCTCCCCGACCAACGGCCCCCGAGGGGGCGAATGACCCTTACGTCCCGTTGTCGCCGAGCCGGGCCTCCAGCTCGGCCAACCGCCGCTCCAGCGCCTTGAGCTCCCGGCGCATCTCCGGCAACCGCTTCACCACGGCCTGGGCCCGGAGCCACTCCCCGTGGGGGATGGCGGGGCTTCCGGACACCACGGCCCCCGGGGGCACGTCGGAGCCGATGCCCGACTGGGCGCCCACCATGGCCCCGTCGCCCACGGTCAGGTGGCCGGCCACCCCCACCTGCCCCGCCAGCACCACCCGGTTCCCGATCCGGGTCGAGCCGCTCACCCCCACCTGGGCCACAATGAGGCAGTCCTCCCCCACCCGCACGTTGTGGCCGATCTGGACCAGGTTGTCGATCTTGGTGCCCCGTCCAACCCGGGTCTCCCCGAGGGCGGCCCGGTCGATCGTGGTGTTGGCCCCCACCTCCACGTCGTCCTCGAGGACCACGATGCCCACCTGGGGGATCGGCACGTGGCGGTGTCCGTCCCGGGCGTACCCGTACCCGTCGGAGCCCACCACGGCCCCCGGCTGGAGCACCACCCGGTCGCCCAGGACGCAGTCCTCACGGACCACGGCGTTGGGGTACAGCGTGCAGTCGCGGCCCACCAGCGCCCCCCGGCCCACGTAGACGCCGGGGTAGAGCACGGTGCCGTCCCCCACCTCGGCCCCGGCGTCCACGTAGGCCCCCGCCATCACGGCCACCCCCTCGCCCAGCCGGGCCTCGGGGTGGACGAAGGCCCCGGGCTCCACCCCGGCCGCCGGCCGGTGCCGGGGGTGCAAAAGCGCCACGGCCCGGGCAAAGGCCAGGTAGGGGTTCTCGGTGACCAGGAGGGCCGGCCCCTCCACCGCGTCGTTCGGGCCCACGATCACGGCCGTGGCCCGGGTGGACGCGAGAAGCGGCCGGTACTTGGGGTTGGAGAGGAACGTGACCTCCCCCGGCCCGGCCCGGTCGAGGGTGGAGACCCGCAGGACCTCGGCCCCGGGGTCGCCCCGGAGCTCGGCCCCGATTTTTTCCGCCAACTCGGAGAGCTTCATGCCTTCCGCCCCGTCCCTACTCGGCCGGCACGCCGGCGTCGTACCGGCGGATCACCTCGTCGGTGATGTCGATGGCCTTCGGGGCGAAGAGAACGCCGGCCTCCTGGCGCTCGAGGATCAGGGTGTACCCCGCGGGCTCCCCGAGCTTGCGCACGACCTCCTGGAGATCCTTGAGGATCCGGCGGGTGAGCTCCTGGTCCTTTCGCTGGAGGGCCTGCTGGCTCTCCTGGAACTTGGCCTTGAACGCCTCGAGCCGCTCCTTGTACTCGCGCTCTTTCTCGGCCCGGGCGGTCTCGGAGAGGACGAGGCCCTGCTTTTCGAGTTCCTCCCTGAGGGCCTTCAAGTCCGCCTCTTCCTTCTCGAGTTCGGCCTTGCGGCGGTCGGCCTCGGCCGTGAACTCGGCCTTGTACTTCTTGCCCATGCGCGACTCGTTCAGGCAGCGCTGCAGGTCCACCACCGCCACCTTGGCGGGCTCGGCCGCCCGGACGGGCAGGGCCAGGAAAAACGCCGCCAGAAACAGGCCTCCGATCGCAACGCAACGTCTCATCGGTTCCTCCTTTTCATGCTGGAAGGCTGGGAAGCTCGGAAGCTGGGAGGCCCTGTTCGCCCCCGTCGGAACCGATGCCCCGCCCTCCTCAGGTACCCGAACCCCCTCTCCAGAATCTCCGTGTTCTCCGTGCCCCCCGTGGTGCCCCAAACGCGGTCCCCGGGCTCAGAAGAACCCGCCGATGGTGAACTCCCACTGGGCGTTGTCCTCGCCGGGTTTTCGGTCGAGCACGTAGCCCCACTCGAGCCGCAGGGGGCCCATGGGGCTGAACCACCGGACCCCGGCCCCGGCCGACTGGCGGAGCCCGGTCTCGAAGAACGCCTCCCCTTCGTCCCAGGCGTTTCCGGCGTCGTAGAAGATCACCCCCCGGAGCTTCGCCTCCTCGATCAGGGGGAAGAGGTACTCCACGTTGAAGAGCACCTCCTTGTCGCCCCCGATCACGTCGCCGGTCTCCGGGTCGCGGGGGCCGATGCTGCGGCTGTCGAACCCCCGGAGGCTATTAATGCCCCCCAGGTAGTAGCGCTCGTAGACCGGGATGTCGCGGCCGAGAAGGGAGTGCACGAACCCGGCCCGGCCGTGCACGTGGAACACGTGGTTCCACCACAGGGGCTGGTAGTGGGACGTGTCGAACCCGTATTTGAGGTAGGCGGCGTCCCCGCCCAGGAGCCCGCCGGCCCACTCCACGCTCCACTCGGCCCGGGTGCCCGAGTGGGGCTCCCAGGGGTTGTCCACCGTGTCGTAGATCAGAAGCCCCGTGAGCGACGAGGTCACCGTGGTGCCGATCTGGTCCCGGATGGTGCTCGAGGCCGTGTCGCTCACGTTTTTCACCTCGGCCTCCTCGAGCCGGTAGATACCCCGGAGCTTCCATTCCTCGGTGAGGCTCGTGCCCAGCTTGAGATCCCCGCCCAGGGAGTACTTGTCGTAGTCGGTGTACGACCGGATCGACTTGTACGCATCGAACCCGAAGTACCACTCGGTGTCGAACACCCGGGGGTTGTTGAACGTGAAGCTGTAGGTCTCCCGGGTCGAGCCGAAGTTGGCCTGAAGGGCGAGCTGGTACCCCAGCCCGAGGAAGTTCCGCTGGCTCACGTTGGCCATGCCGATGATCTTGTCCACCGAGGAGTACCCCGCCCCGAAGCTAAAGGCCCCGGTGGGCTTCTCCTCGACCTCGACCGTGACGTCCACCCGGTCGGTGCCGGGCCGGCGCTGGGTCGCGAGGTGCACCTTCTCGAAGAACCCGAGCCGCTGGATCGCCCGCTCGCTTTTACGGAGCGCCGTGGCGTTGTAGAGATCCCCCTCCGCGAGCCGCATCTCCCGGCGCACCACCCGGTCGCGGGTCTTCGTGTTCCCCTTGACCTCGATCCGGCCGATCCGGACCCGGTCGCCCTTGTGGATTTGGAACTCCACGTGCACCTTCCGGCCCTCCGGGTCCACCCGGGTCCGGGGGTTCACGTCGGCGAACGCGTAGCCCAGATCGGCGTAGAGGTCGGTGAGCCGCTGGTAGGCCCGCCGCAGGTCCTCGCTGCGGAAGAGGCCCCCCTCCTCAATGCCGGCCGAGCGCGCGAGCTCCTCCTCCGGGAACTCCAGATCCCCCGAGAAGGTGATCTCACCGAACGTGTACGTCTCCCCCTCCCGCACCGGCACGTCCACCACGATCCACCGCCGGTCCGGGGTTAGGCTGACCAGGGGATCCAGAACCTCGGCCTCGGCGAACCCGTGGTTCAGGTAGTAGGCCCGGATCATCTCCCGGTCCCGCTCCAGGTCGGTCTCTTGGAACGTGCCCGAGCCCGTGAGCCACGACCAGGCCCCGGCCGGCCGGAGGGTGAGGTACTTGCGCAGGTCCTCCTCGTCAGCCTTCGCGACCCCAGCCAGGTTCAGCCGCTTGAGCTTGACTTTCTCTCCCTCCCGGACCCGGAGCACCAGGTCCACGTGGTTTTTGCCGTCGTCCACGGGCACGATCTCGTGGGTCACCTCGGCCAGGTAGTACCCCTTTTCCCGGTACAGGGCACGAAGGGCCTCCTCGGCCCGGGCCACGTCGGCGTCCAGAAGGATCGCCCGGGGCCGTAGGGTGATCTTCTCCTTCCAGTCCTCGGGGTCGAGGTGCTCGGCGCCCTCCACCTTCCACTCCCGCAGCGCCGGCCGCTCCCGAACGAGGAAGGCGAGCACCCCGTCCTCGAACTCGGCCACCACGTCCTCGAAGTACCCTAGGCCGTAGATGGCCCGGACGTCCTCGCCCACCTGGTCGGGGTCCAGAGGGGCGCCGGCCCGGCTCCCGACCCGCTGGAGGATCAGTCCCTCCTCGATCCGCAGGTTCCCCCGGACCCGCACCTCCCGCACCTCCTCGGCCGCCCGGGCCCCGGAGGCGAAGAGCGCGGCCCACAGGATTACGGCCGCCAGCCACACCCGGGGCCTCACGGTCCGTTCCTTTCCACCGAGGCGAT